>DOWL01000141.1:0-237 GCA_003519585.1 Nocardioides sp.
GTAGTACTCGACGATGAGCTGCTCTTGGACCGGGATGTCGATCTGGGCCCGGACCGGGACCGAGTGCACGAGGATCCGCATCCGCGTGGGCAGCGCCTCGAGCCACGCCGGGACGTGGCGCTCGCCGTGGGTCTCGCGAGCCACGATGAACGGCGTCATCTCCAGCGACTTCTCGCGGACGTCGATGACGTCGTGGGCGGAGACCTGGAACGACGGGATGTCGACCTTCTTGCCGTT
>DOWL01000141.1:458-793 GCA_003519585.1 Nocardioides sp.
CGGTAGACGACGTTGTCGAGGCGGCACTCCAGGAGCTGGAGCAGGTTGTCACCGGTCTTGCCGGGACGCCGCGAGGCCTCGGTGTAGTAGTTGTGGAACTGCTTCTCGAGGACGCCGTAGGTGTAGCGGGCCTTCTGCTTCTCGCGGAGCTGGAGAAGGTACTCGCTCTCCTTGATCCGGCCGCGGCCGTGCTGGCCGGGCGGGTAGGGGCGACGCTCGTAGGCGGCATCGCCGCCGACCAGGTCGACACCGAGACGGCGCGACTTCTTGGTCATGGGGCCGGTGTAGCGGGCCATGTCAGTCTCTCTTTCTTCGTCTCGGGGTCAGACGCGCCG
>DOWL01000141.1:931-1134 GCA_003519585.1 Nocardioides sp.
GGCGGGCGGCAGCCGTTGTGCGGGGTGGGCGTGACGTCCTGGATGGTGCCGACCTCGAGGCCGATCGCACCCAGGGAGCGGATCGCGGTCTCGCGACCCGAGCCGGGGCCCTTGACGAAGACGTCGATCTTCTTCATGCCGTGGTCCATCGCCCGGCGCCCGGCAGCCTCGGCGGCCATCTGCGCGGCGAACGGGGTGGACTT
>DOWL01000141.1:1243-9773 GCA_003519585.1 Nocardioides sp.
GGCGGCGACCTGCGCGGCGAACGGGGTGGACTTGCGCGAGCCCTTGAAGCCGACGGTGCCGGCCGAGGCCCAGGAGATCACCGCACCGGTCGGGTCGGTGATCGTCACGATCGTGTTGTTGAACGTGCTCTTGATGTGGGCCTCGCCCTGAGCGACGTTCTTCTTCTCCTTGCGACGGACCTTCTTGGCGGTCCCGCGAGTCTTGGGGGGCATTACTGGATCACTTCGCCTTCTTCTTGCCGGCCACGGTGCGCTTGGGACCCTTGCGGGTACGCGCGTTGGTCTTGGTGCGCTGACCGCGGACCGGAAGGCCCTGGCGGTGACGACGGCCCTGGTAGGAGCCGATCTCGATCTTGCGCCGGATGTCGGCCTGGACCTCGCGACGGAGGTCACCCTCGATCTTGTACGAGGCCTCGATCGCGTCGCGGAGCTTGACGAGCTCGGCGTCGCCGAGCTCGTGGACCCGCATGTCGGGGCTCACGCCGGTGTCGGCGAGAAGCTTCTGGGCGGTGGTACGGCCGATGCCGTAGATGTAGGTGAGTGCGACCTCGATGCGCTTGTCGCGCGGGAGGTCCACACCAACGAGGCGTGCCATGGTGGCGTCCTTCTCAGTTGTGCACAGCGGTGTCGGTCGTGTCGCGCCCCGCCGTACGGCAGGCTCCGGCCACTGCTCCGGAGGTGACTTCGCCGGGCTGGGCCCGGCTAGCGATCACGATGTGGTGTTCAGTTGTGGTGGTGCTGGGTTCTGCTCAGCCCTGGCGCTGCTTGTGGCGCGGGTTCTCGCAGATCACCATGACGCGGCCGTGGCGACGGATCACCTTGCACTTGTCACAGATCGGCTTGACGCTCGGGTTGACCTTCATCGGTCCTCTTCTGGGTCGGCTGGGCGTTACTTGTAGCGGTAGACGATGCGACCACGGGTCAGGTCGTACGGCGAAAGTTCGACCACCACACGGTCCTCGGGGAGGATCCGGATGTAGTGCTGGCGCATCTTGCCGCTGATGTGGGCGAGAACCTTGTGCCCGTTGCTCAGCTCGACGCGGAACATCGCGTTGGGGAGGGCCTCCACAACGGTGCCCTCGATCTCGATCACGCCTTCCTTCTTCGGCATGTCTCCCTGATCCGTAGTTGGTGTGTTCGTCTACCGTCGGCCCGCGAACCTCCCCGCCGGCGGCGAGGTGGACCTCATGGTGTCGTCCGTGGCTCCTCATTCCCGGCACAGGTCAGGGCCCGCGTGAGCGAGGCCGTGAGCCTGGAGTCCGGGCAGCCGCGAGGCGCCACGAGACGGACCCATGTTGGGCCGACTGTTCAGTCTAGTGCGAGCCGCGCTCAAACCCCAATTCGTCAACCAGCGACGTCGGCCAGCAGCCGCAGCGTCTCCTCACGCGTGGGGCTGCGGTCGGGATCGGTGCCCACATGGGCGGCGGCGACCGGGTGGACCATCACCTCGTCCACGCCGTACGTCGCCGCGAGTTGCTCGAGCTGGGCGCGGGCCGAGGCCGGGTCGCCGATCACCCAGCGCGAGCGCATCGCGTCCATCAGGGGACGGTGGGCGTCCGGCACGGTCCCGTCGGCGATCGCCTTCTCGGCCTCCTCGACCAGCAGTTGCGGGCCGAGCGTGCCGCCCGTGCGCAGCGCCACCATCATCAGCAGGTTGGGCAGCGCCCGGCGTTCGGCCTCGTCGGCGTCTTCGGCGACCACGGCGTTGACGGTCAGGAAGGTGAGGGGCGAGGCGAGCTCGGGCGAGGGCTTGAAGCCCCGGCGGTAGAGCTGGAGCGCCTCGGCCGTCCCCGAGCCCGAGAAGTGGTGGGCGAAGACGTAGGGCATCCCCTTCTCCGCGGCCAGTTGGGCGGAGTAGTCGGAGGAGCCGAGCAGCCAGATCGTCGGCACCGAGCGGGCCTGCGGGGTCGCCCGGAGCACGTGGGTCCGACCAGCGACACTGAGTCCGACCCCCTCGGGCTCCATCATCGCCAACACGTTGTCGACGTACTCCGGGAACCGCTGCACCGCTTCGTCCGTGACGCCGCCGGCGCCGTGGCGCAGGGCGTACGACGTCACCGGGTCGGTCCCCGGCGCCCGGCCGATCCCGAGGTCGATCCGGCCCGGGAACGCCGCCTCGAGCAGCCCGAACTGCTCGGCCACCACCAGCGGCGCGTGGTTGGGCAGCATCACGCCACCCGATCCGACCCGGATCCGCGAGGTCGCCGACGCGACCAGTCCGATCAGCACCGGCGGGTTGGTCGCCGCCACCGCCGGCATGTTGTGGTGCTCGGCCAGCCAGTAGCGGGTGTAGCCCAGGTCATCGGCGGTCCGGGCCAGCGCCAGTGAGGCGGCGACCGCGTCGGCGGTCACCTGGTCGGCGCGCACCGGCACGAGGTCGAGGACGGAGAGGTTGAGATCGCTCATCGCGAGTCTTAACGCCATCTGCGCACTGCGGATTCCTCAGCTCGCGGCGACCACGCGCGTCGCGATCAGGATTGTCGTTCCTCGACCGGCCAGATGTCGTCGTCGAACATAGCTGCCACCTCAGCGTCGGCCTCGTCCCCGAAGGCTCGTTCGTAGTCGATGTCCCACTCGCCGACGTGCGAGCCGATGACGATCGGCTTGGTCAACGGTCCCTGTTCCGGAGTCGGCTCTCCCGACTTGGCGATCACCACGCGTTCACTCCTAGTCAGAGCCGCCGACGGCTGCGCGCCGGTCCCGGGCGTCCTTCATCAGGCTCAGCACGGTGGTCACGCCCAGGATGCCGACGATGGCGAGCAGCGAGAGCCAGATCGGGATCTCGGGGGCCCAGTGGATCGGCTCGCCGCCGTTGATGAAGGGCAGTTCGTTCTCGTGCATCGCGTGGAAGATCAACTTCACGCCGATGAAGGCCAGGAGCACGGCCAGGCCGTAGGACAGGTAGACCAGCCGCTTGAGCAGGTCGCCGATCAGGAAATAGAGCTGTCGCAGCCCCATGAGGGCGAAGACGTTGGCCGTGAAGACGAGGTAGGGCTCCTTGGTCAGCCCGTAGATCGCGGGAATCGAGTCGAGGGCGAACAGCAGATCGGTCATGCCCAGCGAGAGCACGACGATGAACATCGGCGTGATCACCCGGGCACCGTCGACCCGGGCGAAGAGCTTGACGCCGTTCCACTCCGAGGTGGCCTTGAGGTGGTTGCGGGCGAACTTCACGATCCGCGGCTCGTCGTACTGCGTCTCGTCGAGATCGTCGTCCTTGGCCAGGTGATAGGCGGTGTAGATCAGGAACAGCCCGAAGATGTAGAAGACCCAGCTGAACTGGTTGATCGCGGCGGCGCCGACGAAGATGAAGATGCCGCGCATGATCAGGGCCAGCACGATGCCGATCAGCAGGGCGGTCTGCTGGTACTGCCGCGGCACCTGCAGCTTGGTCATGATGATGATGAAGATGAAGAGGTTGTCGATCGAGAGCGAGTACTCCGTCATCCAGCCGGCGAAGAACTCACCGCCGTACTGCGCTCCGGCGAAGATCCAGACGCCGATCCCGAACAGGATCGCCGCGCTGACGTAGCCGATCAGGTCGCGGGTGACCTCACGGGTTGTCGGCTCGTGCGGCCGGCGACCGATGACGAGGACGTCGACGAGCAGGAAGCCGACGGTGACCACGATGGTGGTCCACCAGAGCCAAGTGGGGATGTCCACGGACAGGAAACTCCTCGGGCGAGGGGACGGGTGACCGCCGAAGGTCTCTTCCACCGCCCGGCCGACTGCTCCGGTGCGGCCCACGGGCCCGGAGCGCGACCCGATCTGGCCTGGGAGGCGCACGTGCTGACGAACCCGCGACGAAGGAATACTCCCCTCCCGCAGCGGCAGTCTTTCACAGGGGTGGTACCCGCTGCGAACCGTCCCAGCCCTGCCTCAGCTCACGACAGGGGGCCGTACGGCGCGCCGAGCGCGGTCAGCGCCTCCTCGCCGCCGTCGAGGGCGGTCAGCACCCACAGCCCCCGCTCGGTGAGCGCGAAGGTGTGCTCGGAGTGGGCCGCCCACGACCCGTCGGCGGTGACCACCGTCCAGTCGTCGTCGAGCAGATCGGTCTCGTGAGTGCCGAGGGTCACCATCGGCTCCACGGCCAGCGCCATCCCCTCGACCAGCTTGGGGCCGCGTCCGGCCCGGCCGACGTTGGGCACGTCGGGCGGCTGGTGCATCGCCGTACCGATGCCGTGGCCGGTGTAGTCCTCGAGGATGCCGTAGCGTCCGGCAGCCCGCAGCCGCGCCTCGACGGCCGCCGAGATGTCGCCGACCCGCCCACCGGGTCGTGCCGCCGCGATCCCGGCCCACATCGCGGCCTCGGTGTCGGCGACCAGGGTGGTCAACTCCGGACGCACCTGGCCGACGGGCACCGTGATGGCGGCATCGCCATGCCAGCCCTCGAGGATCGCGCCGCAGTCGAGGGAGACCAGGTCACCCTCGACCAGATCGCGGTCGCCGGGGATCCCATGCACGACCTCGTCGTTGACGGAGGCGCAGATCGAGGCCGGGAAGCCCTGGTAACCGAGGAAGGACGGCGTCGCGCCGGCCGTGCGGATGGCGTCCTCCGCGATCGCGTCGAGCTCGGCGGTGGTCACACCCGGGCGTACGGCGGCGCGCAGCACCTCGAGCGTGCGGCCGACCACCAGCCCGGCCCGACGCATCGCCGCGACCTGGTCGGGGCTCTTGACCTCGACCCCGCGGTCCCGCCAGCCCACTGGACGGAGTGTCCTAGGACTCCGAGACGGCGTCGAGGGCGTCGAAGATGCGCTGGGTGACCTCGGAGACCTCGCCCATGCCGTCGACCTCGATGAGGAGGCCACGGTCGCGGTAGATGCCGATGAGCGGCTCGGTCTCCTCGGCGTAGACCTCCTGGCGGCGCCGGATGACGTCCTCGGTGTCGTCGGCGCGGCCCTCGATCTGGGCCCGCTGCAGCAGCCTGGTGACGATCTCGTCGCGGTCGACGGTCAGCACCGTCACCGCGTCGAGGCGGTGACCGGTGAACTCGATCATCCCGTCGAGCTCCTCGACCTGGGCGAGGGTGCGCGGGTAGCCGTCGAGCAGGAAGCCGCTCACGGCGTCGGGCTCGTCGATGCGGTTGCGGACCATGAGGTTGGTGACCTCGTCGGGGACGTACTCGCCCGCGTCCATGTAGCGCTTCGCCTCGACACCGAGCGGGGTCCCCTGGGACACGTTGGCCCGGAAGATGTCTCCGGTCGAGATGGCCGGGATCTTGAAGTGCTCGGCGATGAACTTGGCCTGGGTCCCCTTACCCGCGCCAGGCGGGCCCATGATGATCAGGCGCATCAGCAGGCGGTGGGTCCGGTGGAAGTACGGCAGGGCATCAACGGAGGAATCCTTCGTAGTTGCGCTGCTGGAGCTGGCTCTCGATCTGCTTCACCGTATCGAGCGCGACGCCGACCATGATCAGGATCGAGGTACCGCCGAACGGGAAGTTCTGGTTGGCGTTGACGAGCACGAGTGCGATCAACGGGATCAGGGCAATCAGACCGAGGTAGAGCGCGCCCGGCAGCGTAATGCGGGACAGGACGTAGGACAGGTAGTCCTCGGTCGGCTTGCCCGCCCGGATCCCGGGGATGAAGCCGCCGTACTTCTTCATGTTGTCGGCCACCTCTTGAGGATTGAAGGTGATCGAGACGTAGAAGTAGGTGAAGAAGACGATGAGCAGGAAGAAGGTGAGCATGTACAGCGGGTGATTGCCGCGTACGAGGTAGTTGTTGATGAACCGGACCCACGGGGAGTCGCTGTTCTGGTTGAACTGTGCCGCCATCGCCGGCAGATAGAGCAGCGAGGAGGCGAAGATGACGGGGATGACGCCGGCCTGGTTGACCTTCAACGGGATGTAGGTCGAACTCCCGCCGAACATCTTGCGGCCGACCATGCGTCGGGCGTATTGCACCGGGATCCGGCGTTGGGCCTGTTCGATGAAGATGACCGCGGCCACGATCACCAGGCCGATCGCGAGCACCAGGCTGAAGGTCCACCAGCCCTTGTCCTTGCCGACCGCCCACATCACGGCCGGGAAGGTGGCGATGACCTGGGTGAAGATCATGATCGACATGCCGTTGCCGACGCCGCGCTCGGTGATCAGCTCGCCGAGCCACATGATCACCGCGGTGCCGGCGGTCATCGTGATCACCATGACCAGGAAGGTCTGGGTGCTGTCGTCGACCAGCAGCGGCTGGGTGCAGCCCTGCAGCAGGTTGCCCGAGCGGGCCAGCGCCACGATGCCGGTGGCCTGGAGCAGGGCCAGCCCGAGGGTGAGGTAGCGGGTGTACTGCGTGATCTTGGTCTGGCCGGACTGGCCCTCCTTCTTGAGGGCTTCCAGCCGTGGGATCACCACCACCAGCAGCTGCAGGATGATGCTCGCGGTGATGTAGGGCATGATGCCCAGCGCGAAGATCGTCAGCTGGAGCAGCGCCCCACCGGAGAACAGGTTGATCAGGTTGTAGATCCCGGTGTTGTCGACGTCGTTGATGCACGACTGGACGTTGCCGACGTCCACACCCGGAGCGGGGATCTGCGAGCCGGCCCGGAAGACCACGATGATCCCCAGGACGAACAGCAGCTTGCGCCGCAGGTCCGGAGTCCGGAAGGCGTTCGCGAACGCGGTCAGCACGAGATCCTCTATTCCTGTTCAGCCAGTGCCCGGACCCGGTCCAGGGCACCAGGCAGCCTAACCCAGTGCGGTGTCTGGGCCTTCACCCAGCACCTTCACAGGAAACGGTCAGGCGACGGTGACGGTTCCTCCGGCGGCCTCGATCTTCTCCTTGGCCGAGGCGGAGAACGCCTGGGCCGTGATGTCGACCTTGACCGACAGGTCACCCTGTCCGAGGACCTTGACCGGGTGACCGTCGCGGACGGCACCCTTCGCCACCAGCCCGTCGACGGTGATCTCGCCACCCTCGGGGAAGAGCTGGTTGATGCGGTCGAGGTTGACGACCTGGAACTCGACCTTGAACGGGTTCTTGAAACCCTTGAGCTTGGGCAGCCGCATGTGGATCGGCATCTGGCCGCCCTCGAACGCGGCGGGCACCTGGTAGCGGGCCTTGGTGCCCTTGGTGCCGCGACCCGCGGTCTTGCCCTTCGAGGCCTCACCGCGACCCACGCGGGTCTTGGCGGTCTTGGCACCCGGCGCGGGGCGCAGGTGGTGGAGCTTCAATGTCATGTCAGTCGACCTCCTCGACCGTCACCAGGTGACGGACGGTGTGGACCATGCCCCGGATCTCGGGACGGTCCTCCTTGACGACCACGTCGCCGATCCGCTTGAGGCCGAGGGTGCGCAGGGTCTCGCGCTGGTTGGCCTTGCAGCCGATCGTCGAGCGCTTCTGCTGGACCTTGAGCTGTGCCATCAGGAGGACACCTCCCCAGCACCGGCAGCCACCGGCGCCGGCTGCTCGGCCCGGGCCTTGAGCAGCGCCGCCGGGGCGACGTCCTCGACCGGAAGGCCACGACGGGCGGCGACGGCCTCGGGCTGCTCCAGCATGCGGAGCGCCTCGACGGTCGCGTGGACGATGTTGATCTGGTTGGACGACCCGAGCGACTTGCTCAGGATGTCGTGGATGCCCGCGCACTCGAGGACCGCGCGCACCGGACCGCCGGCGATGACGCCGGTACCGGGAGCGGCGGGGCGCAGCATGACCACGCCGGCAGCCTTCTCGCCCTGGACGGGGTGCGGGATCGTGCCCTGGATGCGAGGGACCCGGAAGAAGTGCTTCTTGGCCTCCTCGACACCCTTGGCGATCGCGGCCGGCACCTCCTTGGCCTTGCCGTAGCCGACGCCGACCATGCCGTCGCCGTCACCGACCACCACGAGGGCGGTGAAGCTGAACCGGCGGCCGCCCTTGACGACCTTGGCGACGCGGTTGATCGCGACGACCCGCTCGACGTACGCGGTCTTGTCGGCGCCCTGGCCGCCGCGACGGTCGTCGCGTCCACCGCGCCGGTCTCCGCCGCGGTTTCCGCCGCGCTGAGGTCCGCTCATGACTTGGTCTCCATCTCGGTGTACGTCGATTCGTGGGTGCTCGTGGGGCTGGTCATCAGGCTGTGCATCAGAACCGCAGCCCACCCTCGCGGGCGCCGTCGGCCAGCGCCGCCACGCGACCGTGGTACTTGTTGCCGGCGCGGTCGAAGACCACGCCCTCGATGCCGGCCGCCTTGGCCCGCTCGGCCACCAGGCCGCCGACCAGCTTGGCCTTGTCGGACTTGTCGCCCGACTGCGACCGCAGGTCGGCCTCCATGGTCGAGGCGAAGGCCAGGGTCTTGCCCACCGAGTCGTCGACCACCTGAGCGGTGATGTGCTTGGACGACCGGGTGACGACCAGGCGCGGACGCTCGGCGGTGCCGGCGACCTTCTTGCGGCCCCGCGCCTGACGGCGCAGCCGCGAACGGACGCGGTCGGAGGTGTGCTTGTGCTGCTTGAGCGAGATCGCCATGGTCACTTACCAGCCTTTCCGACCTTGCGGCGGACGTGTTCGCCGGCGTACCGGACGCCCTTGCCCTTGTAGGGCTCGGGCTTGCG
>DOWL01000141.1:9856-28865 GCA_003519585.1 Nocardioides sp.
CCCTTGTAGGGCTCGGGCTTGCGGAGCTTGCGGATGTTGGCGGCCACCTCGCCGACGAGCTGCTTGTCGATGCCCTGGACGCCGAAGCGGGTGGGGTTCTCGACCGCGAAGGTGATGCCGTCGGGAGCGTTGAAGACGATCGGGTGGCTGTAGCCGAGCTGGAACTCCAGCTGGGTCGGGCCCTTGGAGAGCACGCGGTAGCCGACGCCGACGATCTCGAGGCGCTTCTCGTAGCCGTCGGTGACACCGACGACCATGTTGTTGACCAGGGTGCGGGTCAGCCCGTGCAGGGACCTGCTGTTCCGCTCGTCGTCGGGACGCTTGACGTCGAGGACGCCCTCGTTCTTCTCGACGGTGATCGGGGCAGCCACGGTGTGGCTCAGGGTGCCCTTGGGGCCCTTGACCGTCACCACGGGGCCGTCGATCGTGACGTCCACGCCCGACGGGACCGGGACGGGGAGCTTGCCGATGCGCGACATGTTCTCTACTCCTCCTGGTCTCTCGTCACCAGACGTAGGCGAGGACTTCCCCACCCACGCCCTTCTGGTTGGCCTGACGGTCGGTGAGCAGCCCCTGGCTGGTCGAGATGATCGCGACGCCGAGGCCGCCGAGCACCTTGGGCAGGCCGGTGTGCTTGGCGTAGACCCGCAGGCCCGGCTTGCTGATCCGGCGGACACCAGCGAGCGAGCGCTCGCGGTTGCGGCCGTACTTGAGGGTGATGGTCAGCGACTTCTGGACCTCACCCTCCTCGGGCTCGGCGACCACGAAGGAGGCGATGTAGCCCTCCTGCTGCAGGATCTCCGCGACGCCCTCCTTGATCTTGCTGTGGGGCATCGACACGGTGTCGTGGAACGCCTGGTTGGCGTTGCGCAGACGGGTCAGCATGTCTGCGATCGGGTCGGTCATCGTCATGGTTCGGTGTTCCTTCTCGTCTGGTTTCCACGCCGATCGGCGGGACCTGTGACGCGTGGGTGGTGGTGGTTACCAGCTCGACTTGGTGACGCCGGGCAGCTCGCCGCGGTGCGCCATCTCGCGCAGGCAGATCCGGCAGAGGCCGAACTTGCGGTAGACGGCCTTGGGCCGGCCGCAGCGCTGGCACCGGGTGTAGCCCCGGACCGCGAACTTGGGCTTGCGGGCCGCCTTGACCTTGAGTGCTGTCTTGGCCATGTCAGTTCTCCTTGAACGGAAATCCGAGCTGCTTGAGCAGCGCCCGGCCCTGGTCGTCGTTGGTCGCCGTGGTCACGATCGTGATGTCCATGCCCCGGCTGCGGTCGATCCGGTCCTGGTCGATCTCGTGGAACATGACCTGCTCGGTCAGGCCGAAGGTGTAGTTGCCCCGGCCGTCGAACTGCTTGGGCGAGAGGCCGCGGAAGTCACGGATGCGCGGCAGCGCGAGGGACAGCAGCCGGTCGAGGAACTCCCACATCCGGTCGCCGCGCAGCGTGGTGTGCGCACCGATCGGCATGCCCTCGCGCAGCTTGAACTGCGCGATCGACTTGCGGGCCTTGGTGACCAGCGGCTTCTGGCCGGTGATCGCGGTGAGGTCCTTGACCGCACCCTCGATCAGCTTGGAGTCGCGAGCGGCCTCGCCCACGCCCATGTTGACCACGATCTTGACCAGGCCGGGGACCTGCATCACGTTGGGGATCTCGAACTCCGAGCGCAGCGCGGGGACGATCTCCTCGCGGTAGCGCGTCTTGAGCCGCGGCGTGACGGCGGCCGAAGCCGTCGTCGTCGCCGGGGCGTCGTTCTCGAGGGTCTCGCTCATCAGATGTCCTTGCCGGTCTTGCGGGAAACGCGCACGCTGCGCTCGGCGGCGTACGTCGAGCCGTCGGGACGGCGCTTGGTCACGGTGTCGCGACGGAAGCCCACCCGGGTGACGTCCTTGCCGTCGACCAGGATCACGTTGGAGACGTGGATCGGCGCCTCGGCGGTGATGATCCCGCCCGTGGTGCCGGCCCGACCGCCCTGGTTGACGACCTTGGTGTGCCGCTTGACGCGGTTGACGCCCTCGACGATCACCCGCTGCTCCTCGCGGAGCACCTGGATGACCTTGCCCTCGGCGCCCTTGTCGCGGCCGGCGATCACCTTGACGGTGTCGCCCTTCTTGATGTTGAGGCCCTTGCCCTTGGCCATCACAGCACCTCCGGTGCCAGCGAGATGATCTTCATGAACCGCTTGTCGCGCAGCTCGCGACCCACGGGGCCGAAGATGCGGGTGCCGCGCGGCTCGCCGTCCTGGCGCAGGATCACCGCGGCGTTCTCGTCGAACTTGATGTAGGACCCGTCGGGCCGGCGGCGCTCCTTGCGGGTGCGCACGACGACCGCCTTGACGACATCGCCCTTCTTGACGTTTCCGCCGGGGATGGCGTCCTTGACCGTGGCCACGATGGTGTCACCGATGCCGGCGTAGCGCCGGCCCGAGCCACCGAGGACGCGGATGCACAGAATCTCCTTGGCGCCGGTGTTGTCGGCGACCTTGAGACGGGACTCCTGCTGGATCACTTCGCCTTCTCCAACACTTGTACGACGCGCCAGCGCTTGGTGGCCGACAGCGGGCGGGTCTCCATGATCAGGACCCGGTCGCCGGTGCCGCACTCGTTCTGCTCGTCGTGGGCCTTGAGCTTCGAAGTGTGGCGCAGGACCTTTCCGTACAGGGCGTGCTTGACGCGGTCCTCGACGGCCACGACCACGGTCTTGTCCATCTTGTCGCTGACCACCAGTCCCTCACGGGTCTTGCGGCCGCCGCGCTCAGACTGAGCCTGCTCCGCGGCGGGAGCTGCCGACTGCTCGCTCACGCGGCACCGTCCTCGTCGTTGTCGTTGTCGTTGCTCGGCGCGGTGCGGATCCCGAGCTCGCGCTCGCGCACCACGGTGTAGATCCGGGCGATGTCCTTCTTGACCGTGCGGAGCCGGCCGTGGCTCTCCAGCTGGCCGGTGGCCGCCTGGAAGCGGAGGTTGAACAGCTCCTCCTTGGCCTCGCGAAGCCGGGCCTCGAGGTCGACGTCGTTCATCTCGTCGAGCTCGTGCGCCTTGGTACCGGTCGCCATCAGAACTCACCAGCCTCTCGGGTGATGAAGCGGCACTTCATCGGGAGCTTGTGCATCGCGCGGCGCATCGCCTCGCGGGCGACGGTCTCGTCGACGCCCGAGAGCTCGAACATCACGCGGCCGGGCTTGACGTTGGCGATCCACCACTCCGGCGAGCCCTTACCGGAGCCCATCCGGGTCTCGGCGGGCTTCTTGGTCAGCGGACGGTCTGGGTAGATGTTGATCCACACCTTGCCGCCACGCTTGATGTGGCGGGTCATGGCGATACGGGCCGACTCGATCTGACGGTTGGTGACGTAGTGCCCCTCGACCGCCTGGATGCCGAAGTCGCCGAACGCCAGGCGGGTCCCGCCCTTGGCCGCACCGGTCCGCTTGGGGTGGTGCTGCTTGCGGTGCTTGAGCCGTCGCGGCATCAGCATGGCTCAGCCCTCCGTTCCGGGAGCGGTCTCGGCAGCCGGAGCGGCCGAGGTCTCAGCGGCCGGGGCCGACGCGGCCTCGGTGCTCCCGCCGTCGCGGTCCGAGCGGGTCGGACGCGAGCCCCGGCTGGGACGGTCGCTGCCGCCGCGGCCCGGACGGTTGCCACCACGACCAGGTACGCCGGCGCGGGCCGCGGCCTGCGCCTGACGCTCGGCGCGGGTGCCGGCGACCTCACCCTTGTAGATCCAGACCTTCACGCCGATCCGGCCGAAGGTCGTGCGGGCCTCGTAGAAGCCGTAGTCGATGTCGGCACGCAGCGTGTGCAGCGGGACGCGACCCTCGCGGTAGAACTCGGTGCGCGACATCTCGGCGCCGTTGAGCCGACCCGAGCACTGGATCCGGATGCCCTTGGCACCCGAGCGCATCGTGGTCTGCATCGCCTTGCGCATCGCGCGCCGGAACTGCACGCGGCCCGAGAGCTGCTCGGCCACGCCCTGCGCGACCAACTGAGCGTCCACCTCGGGGTTCTTGACCTCGAGGATGTTGAGCTGGACCTGCTTGCCGGTGAGCTTCTCGAGCTCGCCGCGGATGCGGTCGGCCTCGGCGCCACGGCGACCGATCACGATGCCCGGACGCGCGGTGTGGATGTCCACGCGGACGCGGTCGCGGGTGCGCTCGATCTCGACCTTGGCGATGCCGGCCCGCTCCATGCCCTTGGAGAGCAGCTTGCGGATGGCGACGTCCTCGCCGACGTAGCTCTTGTAGAGCTTGTCGGCGTACCAGCGGGACTTGTGGTCGGTGGAGATGCCGAGCCGGAACCCGTTCGGGTTGATCTTCTGGCCCATCTCAGGCCTCCTCTCCAGTGGTCTCGGCAGTCGCGGCGCCCGACTCCTCGGGGGCTGCGGTCTTCTTGGCCGCGGTCTTCTTGGCGGCGGCCTTCTTGGTGGTCTTCTTGGCCGGGGTCTCCTCGGCCTGGGCGGCCGGTGCCTTCTTGGCCGTCTTCTTGGCCGGCTTCACCGGCTCGATCACCAGCGCGGACGCCGGCTCGACCACCAACGTGATGTGGCTGGTCCGCTTGTTGATGCGGGTCGCCCGGCCCTGGGCCCGCGGGCGCCAGCGCTTCATCGTCGGACCCTCGTCGACCTGCGCCACCGACACGACCAGGTCGTGGGTGTCGAGGCCCTCGGTGGTCTCGGCGTTGGCGACGGCGCTGCGCAGGACCTTGTGCACGGTCTCCGCGGCCGCCTGGGGGGCGAACTCGAGGGTGGCCAGGGCCTGGTCGACGGGTACCCCGCGGACCAGGTCGACGACCCGGCGGGCCTTCAGCGGCGTGATCCGCACATAGCGGGCGCTGGCGAAGGCACCGGGACGGTCGCCGAGCAGGGTGTCGCGGCGGGCGCTGGTGCGCTGACGCTCGGTGGCACTCATCGACGACGACCCTTCCGGTCTTCCTTGACGTGACCTCGGTAGGTGCGGGTGGGCGCGAACTCGCCGAGCTTGTGGCCGACCATCGAGTCGGTGATGAACACCGGCACGTGCTTGCGGCCGTCGTGGACCGCGATGGTGTGGCCGATCATCGAGGGGATGATCATCGAGCGGCGCGACCACGTCTTGATGACGTTGTGGCTGCCCTTCTCGTTCTCGGCGTCCACCTTCTTCTCGAGGTGGCCGTCGACGAAGGGGCCCTTCTTGAGGCTGCGAGGCATGTCGGTTACTTCCTACCCTTGCCGGACTTGCGGCGACGGATGATCTGGGCGTCGGAGGCCTTGCGCTTGCGGGTACGGCCCTCGGGCTTGCCCCACGGCGAGACCGGGTGGCGACCACCGGAGGTCTTGCCCTCACCACCACCGTGCGGGTGGTCGACGGGGTTCATGACGACACCGCGGACGGTCGGGCGCTTGCCCTTCCAACGCATCCGGCCGGCCTTGCCCCAGTTGATGTTCGACTGCTCGGCGTTGCCGACCTCGCCGACCGTCGCGCGGCAGCGTACGTCGACGAACCGCATCTCGCCCGAGGGCATGCGCAGCGTCGCGCGGGAGCCCTCGCGGGCCACCAGCTGGGCGCTCATGCCGGCCGAGCGGGCGATCTTGGCGCCGCCACCGGGCCGCAGCTCGATCGCGTGGATCGTCGTACCGACGGGGATGTGGCGCAGCGGCAGGTTGTTGCCGGTCTTGATGTCGGCACCCGGACCCGACTCGACGACCGTGCCCTGACGCAGGTCCTTCGGCGCGATGATGTAGCGCTTCTCGCCGTCGGCGTAGTGCAGCAGCGCGATCCGCGCGGTGCGGTTGGGGTCGTACTCGATGTGCGCGACCTTGGCCGGGATGCCGTCCTTGTCGTAGCGCCGGAAGTCGATGATCCGGTAGGCACGCTTGTGGCCACCGCCCTGGTGACGGGTGGTGATCCGGCCCTGGTTGTTGCGACCGCCCTTCTTGGGCAGCGGCTTGGTCAGGGACTTCTCCGGCGTGGTCCGGGTGATCTCGACGAAGTCGGCGACCGACGAGCCGCGGCGGCCCGGGGTGGTCGGCTTGTATTTGCGGATGGCCATCAGGAAACCGGTCCTCCGAAGATATCGATGCGGTGGCCCTCGGCGAGGCTGACGATCGCGCGCTTGGTGTCCTTGCGCTTGCCCAGCCCGTTGCGGGTCCGCCGCGTCTTGCCCGGGCGGTTGAGGGTGTTGACGGCGGTCACCTTGACGCCGAACACCTTCTCGACCGCGATCTTGATCTCGGTCTTGTTGGCGTCGGGACGCACCAGGAAGGTGTACTTGTTGGCGTCGAGGAGGCCGTAGCTCTTCTCGGAGACGACCGGCGCGATGAGTACGTCGCGGTGGTCCTTGTGCAGGGTGCTCACGCGGACTCCTCCTCGGCAGCGAACTTGTCGTCGTTCTTGTCGTCCGCGGCCTCGTCGGCCGCGGGCTCGTCGGCGGCAGCCTTCTTGGCGGTGGTCTTCTTGGCCGCGGCCTTCTTGGCGGGCTTCTCCTCGGCGGCCGGCTCGTTGCCGACGAAGGCGTCGAAGGCGCCCTGGGTGAAGACCACGTCGTCGGAGGCGACCACGTCGTAGGTGTTGAGCTGGTCGACGGCCACGATGTGCACCTCGGGCGCGTTGCGCAACGAGAGCCAGGTCACGGCGTCGGTGCGCTCGAGCACCACCAGGAACCGGCGCCGGTCGCTGATCGCGGTGAGCGAGGCGAGCGCGGTCTTGGTCGAGGGGGCATCGCCGAGGCCGAAGCCGTCGACGACGTGGATCCGGCCGTCGCGGGCCCGGTCGGAGAGTGCGCCACGGAGCGCGGCGGCCTTCATCTTCTTGGGCGTGCGCTGGTCGTAGCTGCGCGGCTGCGGGCCGTGCACCGTGCCACCACCGGCGAACTGCGGGGCGCGGGTCGAGCCCTGGCGGGCGCGGCCGGTGCCCTTCTGCTTGTAAGGCTTGCGACCACCGCCGCGGACCTCGCCGCGGGTCTTGGTGGCGTGCGTGCCCTGGCGGGCCGCGGCCTGCTGGGCGACAACGACCTGGTGGATCAGCGGGACGTTGACCGCCACGTCGAAGATCTCGGCGGGCAGGTCGACCTTCTTGGCGCTCGCCGTCTTGGAACTGTTCTGCGTAGCCATGCTCAGGCCTCCTCGACAGTCTTCTTGGCGGCCGAGCGGAGCACCACAAGGCCACCCTTGGGCCCGGGAACGGCGCCCTTGATGAGGATCAGGCCCTTGTCGGTGTCCACTGCGTGCACCGTGAGGTTTTGCGTGGTGACGGTGTCCGAGCCCATCCGGCCGGCCATCCGGACACCCTTGAACACGCGACCGGGGGTGGCGCAGGCGCCGATCGAGCCCGGCTTGCGGTGGTTGCGGTGGGCGCCGTGTGAGGAGGAGACACCCGCGAAGCCGTGTCGCTTCATGGTGCCCGCGAATCCCTTGCCCTTGCTGGTGCCGGTCACGTCGATCTCCTCGCCGGCGGCGAAGGTGTCGACGGCGAGCTCCTGGCCGACGGTGAACTCACCGGCGGAGGTGGTGCGGATCTCGACGAGGTGGCGGCGCGGGGTGGTGCCGGCGGACTGGAAGTGACCGGCGCGCGGCTTGGTCACCTTGCGGCCCTCGATCTCGCCGAACCCGACCTGGATGGCGTTGTAGCCGTCCTTCTCGGGGGTGCGGACCTGGGTCACGACGTTGGTGCCGGCCGCGATCACGGTCACGGGGACGATCCGGTTGTTCTCGTCCCAGAGCTGGGTCATGCCGAGCTTGGTGCCCAGCAGCCCCTTCACGTTGCGTTCGATAGTCATCGGTCGAACCTCAGAGCTTGATCTCGATGTCGACACCAGCCGGAAGGTCGAGCCGCATCAGCGAGTCGACGGTCTTCGGCGTGGGGTCGAGGATGTCGATGAGCCGCTTGTGGGTGCGCATCTCGAAGTGCTCGCGCGAGTCCTTGTACTTGTGCGGCGAGCGGATCACGCAGTAGACGTTCTTCTCGGTCGGCAGCGGCACGGGGCCGGCGACGCGAGCACCCGTACGGGTGACGGTGTCCACGATCTTGCGCGCCGAGGTGTCGATCACCTCGTGGTCATAGGCCTTGAGCCTGATGCGGATCTTCTGTCCCGCCATAGGTCTCTCTCGTCCTTCTCGTCTGTGCCGCGGTCTGGGGTGAAGCTGTCTTGGGCGCCGCCCCGGCCCACACCCAGCTCCGACCCCCGCGGTCGGGCGTGTCGTACCGGTTTCGTACGACACAGACCGGGATCCGTGTGCTTGTTGTGGGCGCCCGGCGCAACGACCGGGCGTGGATCGGGTCTCCTGGTTCGGTGCGGACGCACGCTGAAACCGTTCTACGCTGGAGACGCGATTCAGGAGTCAAGCAGTGCGATGCACCCCGGCAACCCGCCAGAGCAACCGGACTAGTTTGGCAGAGATCGCCCATGGCGCCAAATTCACCGGCCTACGGCGGGGTAGTCACGACCGAACGGCAGGTGCGAACGCCGTTCGGACCGTCCGTTCGGTCGTGACTATCACTCCTGGGGCGGATGAGCGGCATCCAGCCATAGACTCCACATCGTGCAGAACGAGAACACGTTCTACTCCGACCCGGCTGCGGAGCCGATCCCGGTCACGGTCTGGGGCACGGGGAACATGGGCCGCGCGGCGATCCGGGCCGTCGAGGCACACCCCGGCCTCAGACTCGCCGCCGTACTCACCGGAACGACGGCCAAGACCGGCCGGGACGCCGGTGAGCTGGCCGGCCTCGACCGAGACCTTGGCGTACCGCTCTCGACGGATATCGAGATGGGTCTCGCGGCGCTCGGCGGGAGCGGGGCGGTGGCCTACACGGCCTCGGGCGACGTCCGACCCGACGCCGCACTGACCGACGTACGACGCGCGCTGGCGACGGGCGCGGTGGTGGTCACCCCCGCGGTCTACGCGCTCTACGACCCGCGCAACGCGCCTGCCCAGCTCCGCGAGCCGCTGCTGGCCGCCGCCCGGAAGGGCGGTTCGGCGCTGTTCGTCTCCGGCGTCGACCCGGGATGGGGCAACGATCTGCTCCCGGTGCTGGTCAGCGGGTTGGCCGGGACGGTCGAGCAGGTGCGCTGTCAGGAGATCTTCGACTACTCGACCTACGACGCCGCGGACGCGGTGCGGCTGCTGGTCGGCATGGGCGAGCCGATGGACTACCAGCCCCCGATGGTCGCCCCCGGAGTGCCCACCATGGTCTGGGGCGGGCAGGTACGGATGATCGCCCGCGCCCTGGGCGTCGAGCTCGCCGAGGTGCGCGAGACCCTCGAACGGCGTCCACTGGAGGTCGATGTGACCACCGCGCTCGGGCGGTTCGAGTCCGGTACCCAGGGTGCGCTGCGGTTCGAGGTGCAGGGGATCGTCGACGGCGAACCACGGATCGTGGTCGAGCACGTCACCCGGATCGCTCCCGATGTGGCCCCCGACTGGCCGGTCCCACCCGACGGCGGCGACGGCGCGCACCGGGTCGTGATCGAGGGACGGCCCCGGATCGAGGTCAGCCTCGAGGCCACCGACGAGCCCGTCGACGGCGTCGGCAACCGGGCCGCCGGAGGCAACGCCACCGCGGCCAACCGGCTGGTCAACGCGATCCCGTGGCTGCGCACCGCACCGCCGGGGCTCTACGACGGCCTCGACGTACCCCTCTCCCCCGCCTTCGGGCGGCTCACGGGCGACACGAGCAGGAAGGCACCCGCATGATCGTCGACGTACCCGAGGGCCAGGACCCGATCGTCTATGTCTGGGGAATGATGGTCCCGGGCATCGGGCCAGCCGCGGCCTCGTTCGCTCAGGCGGTCTACGACCACAGCACCCTCGGGCTGCGCGAGTTCGAGGCGGCCCGGCTCCGGATCGCCCAGATCAACGGGTGCCTGTTCTGCCAGGACTGGCGGACCGAGCGCGACGGGGTCAAGGTCGAGGACGGCTTCGAGCAGGCAGTCACCGAATGGCGGACCAGTGCCGCCCTGGACGACCGCGCCCGGCTCGCGGCGGAGTACGCCGAGCGGTACGCACTCGACCACCACAGCCTCGACGAGGAGTTCTGGACCCGGATGAAGGCGCACTACTCCGACGCGGAGATCGTCGAGTTGTCGATGTGCCTGGGCTCGTGGCTCTCCTTCGGCCGGCTCAACCGGGTCCTCGGTCTCGACACCGCCTGCGTGCTGCCCTCGCACTACTCGCGACGCACCGGCGGCTAAGCCTGGATCCACCACATCCCGCGACAGCGGATGACAGGATTGGTGTCATGGCGGATCCGGGGACAGGTGGCACGCCGCTGCCACCGCCGCCGGGCTGGCAGCCACCGCCGCCTCCGCCGCCGTCGTACGCCGGAAACCCGCCACCCGGGGCACCGCCAGCCGGCTACCCGCCGCCACCGCCGGCCTACCCGCCGGGTTGGTCGCCAGCATCCCCACCGCCGCAGCAGCCACCATCCACGTGGGCTCCCGCTCCGGGGATGCTCGGGGCCGCGCACAAGCCGGGGGCGATGCCGCTGCGGCCGCTCTCGCTGGGCGACATCTACGACGCGGCGTTCCGGATCATCCGCTTCAACCCCAAGGCCACGGTCGGCTCGGCCGTCCTGGTCGCCGCGATCGCGATGGCGATCCCGGTGGCGGTGAGCGCGGCACTGTTCTTCGCCGTGGGCGCCACGCTCGACGAGAGCGGTGACGCCGAGAGCAATGCCACGGCGCTGGTCGGGTACGCCGGCTCACTGGGCCTGGGCCTGGTGCTCAGCACCTTCGGCACGATCCTGGTGACCGGGATGATCAGCCACGTCGCCGGCGCCGCCGCGATCGGCCGACGGCTCACGCTGGGCGAGGCGTGGGCGGCGACCCGGGGCAAGCGCTGGCGGCTGATCGGCCTCGCGCTGCTACTCGGCGTCTCCTTCGGGGTGCTGCTCAGCCTCTACGGGCTGCTGTGGGTGCTGGTGGTGGTCGCGGCCGGAGACAACGCCGCGCCGGTCGTCGCGTGGGGGCTGCTCAGCGTCCCGGCCTTCGTCGCCCTGGCCGTGTGGTTCTGGGTGCGGGTCTACTACCTGCCGGTGCCGGCGCTGATGCTCGAGCCGGTGGGCATCTTCGGCGCCATCCGCCGCGGCTACGTGCTGACCCGCAAGCAGTTCTGGCGCACCTTCGGGATCGCCCTGCTCACCATCGTGGTGGTCTCCATCGCCGCCCAGATCGTCGGGTTCCCGATCGGGATCCTGGCCCAGATCATGATCGCGGTGGTCGGCGCGAAGTACGCCCTGCTGATCCTCGCGATCACCCAGGCGCTGACCCAGGTGGTGGCGGCGGCGTTCGTCACTCCCTTCTCCGCCTCCGTCCCCTCGCTGCAGTACCTCGACCAGCGGATGCGCAAGGAGGCCTACGACGTCGAGTTGATGCACCGGGCCGGAATCACCGCATCGTGAGCCCGCTGACGCTGCTCCTCCCCGACCCGCCCCTGGACCCGTCGGGCTCCGAGGCCCGGTCCGAGTTGCGCCGCGAGCTGCTCCGACCGGAGTACCACGACCGCAACCTCGTCCAGCAGATCCTCGACTGGGTCAACCGCAAGGTGAGCAGCGGGCTCGACCAGGCCTCGCATGCGCCGCAGCTCTCGACGCTGATGGCGATGGTCGTCTTCGTGGCGCTGGCCCTGGTGTTGGGCTGGCTGGTATCCCGCGCCCGCCGTACGACCCGCGACCGGAGCGAGAAACCCGCGGTGCTCACCGATGAGGTTGTCAGCGCCGACGAGCTGCGGGCCCGAGCCCGGGCGGCTCTGGAGGCCGGCCGGTTCGAGGAGGCGGTCGTCGACGGCTTCCGCGCGGTCGCGGTCCGTCAGGTCGAGCGCGGCCGGCTCGCCGACAACCCCGGTGCGACGGCGCACGAGGTGGCCGACACGCTTGCCGCGGAGTACCCCGATCGGGCGGACCGGGTCCGGGCCGGGGCGGCGCTCTTCGACGCCGTGCTGTACGGCGATCGGCCGGCCACCCGCGACCAGGCCGCGTCGGTGCTGGCCCTGGACGACGACCTGGTGGTCCGTCGGTGACCATGACCGCTCCCGCACCAGCGACGCCCTCCGGGGCGGCAGCTGGAGCCGTCCCCGGACCGCTCAAGCGACACCGCTCGACCCTCGCGATCCTGATCGGCCTGCTGGTCGCGGTCGCGGTGGCGGTATGGCTGGGCACCGGCACCCGGACCGTGACGCCGATGGATCCCGACAACCCCGGGCCCGACGGGGCCCGCGCGGTGGCGCAGGTCCTCGGCGACCAGGGTGTCGACGTACTCGCCGCCCGGGGTGCCGACGAGCTCGAGGCGCTCGACGTGGACGAGCAGACCACCGTGGTGGTCGTGCTCCCGGAGTACCTCGGCACCAGCACGCTCGAGCGGCTCCGGGCCCACACCGCCGACGCACATCGGCTGGTCGTCGTCGGCGCCGGGCCGGGCATCTCGGACACGTTCGGCGCTGCCGGCGGCGGCGCGGAGGCGACGCTGGGCGCCGGCCGCGATGCCGAGTGCGCCGACCCGCGCTTCGAAGGGCTGACGCTGGAGGTCGACCGATCCTTCGTCTACCCGCGCGGCACCTGCTTCCCGGGCAAGGCCGGCGCCGTAGTGGCCGAGCCCGACGAGCGGCTCACCCTGTTCGGAGCCGACCAGGCGCTGACCAACGACCAGGTGCTGCGCGCCGACAACGCCGCCGTCGCACTACGACTCCTGGGCCAGGACGACCGATTGGTCTGGTACGTCCCGTCGATCGACGACCTGGTCGGCGGCGACGGCGTCAGCCTCGCGTCGCTGCTGCCCCGCTGGGTCGAGCCCGGACTCGCGCTCGGGCTGGTCGCCCTCGTGGCTCTCGTCGTGTGGCGGGCGCGCCGGCTCGGCCCGTTGGCCACCGAGCCGCTCCCCGTCGTGGTCCGCGCGGTGGAGACGACGCGCAGCCTGGGCCGCCTCTACCGTCGTTCGGGTGACCGTGCCCACGCCGCGAGCTCTCTGCGCCGAGCCGCGCGGGCGCGGCTGGCCGAGCGACTGCGCCTCGGGGCCGGCGCACCGCCCGACGCGGTGGTCCGCGAGGTGGCCCGGCGCACCGGCCGGTCACAGGACGAGGTCGCCGCGCTGCTCGGCCTCACCGGCGGCGTACCGTCCTCGGACCGCGACTTGATCACGTTGGCCAACGAACTGGCCAAGCTCGACAGAGAGGTACGCCGTACATGAGTGACGCTGTGGACACCAGCGCGGACACCAGCGCGGCCCGCGACCGGCTGGCCGCGGTGCGCACCGAGGTCGGCAAGGCCGTGGTCGGCCAGGACGCCGCGGTGTCCGGCCTGCTGGTCGCACTGCTGTGCGGCGGGCACGTGCTGATGGAGGGCGTGCCCGGCACCGCGAAGACGCTGCTGGTGCGCACACTCGCCGGAGCACTCTCGGTGGACACCCGGCGGGTGCAGTTCACCCCCGACCTGATGCCCGGCGACATCACCGGCTCGATGGTGATCGACAGCCGGCAGGCGGGCGAGCTGACCTTCCGCGAGGGACCGGTCTTCACCAACCTGCTGCTCGCCGACGAGATCAACCGGACGCCACCCAAGACGCAGTCCGCGCTGCTGGAGGCGATGGAGGAGGGCCAGGTCTCCGTCGACGGTGTCTCCCGCAAGGTCCCCTCGCCGTTCCTGGTCGCGGCGACGCAGAACCCGATCGAGTACGAAGGCACCTATCCGCTCCCCGAGGCCCAGCTCGACCGGTTCCTGCTCAAGGTGGTGCTCCCGATCCCGGAGCGGACCGACGAGCTGGAGATCCTGCGCCGGCACGCGGCCGGCTTCGACCCCCGCGACGTACGCGCGGCCGGGGTCGCGGCGGTCGCCGGCCCGGCCGACATCGCCGCCGGCCAGGCGGCGGTGCGGACCGTGCAGGTGACCGACGAGGTGGTCGGCTACATCGTCGACATCGCTCGAGCCACGCGCGAGTCGCCCTCGCTGTCCCTCGGGGTCAGCCCCCGCGGCGCCACCGCGCTGCTGCGCTCGGCGCGCGCGTGGGCCTGGCTGATCGGTCGCGACTTCGTGACGCCCGACGACGTGAAGGCACTGGCGCACGCCACCCTCGTGCACCGGCTGGCGCTTCGGCCCGAGGCCGAGCTCGAGGGCGTCGACGTCGCCGAGGTGCTCGGCTCGGCCCTCGGCTCGGTGCCGGTCCCCCGGTAGGCCGCTGTGGTCATCACCGGTCGGGTCCCCCTGCTGCTCCTGCTGGGGCTGGTGCCGGTCGTGCTGCGGCCGCAGGGCAGCACGGTGCGACTCTGGCTGCTCGTGGTGGCCGTGCTGGTCGTGGCCGACCTGCTGCTCGCTCCGGCGGTGAAGGCGCTGGCGGTCAGTCGGCGCGCGATCGGCACGGTGCGGATGGGGTACGACACCGAATCGATGCTGTTTGTCGAGAACGCCGGTCGGCGGCGGTTGCGCGGGCTGGTCCGCGACGCGTGGCAGCCCACGGCCGGCGCAACGGCCAACCGGCACCGCATCGCGCTCTCCCCCGGCGACCGGGTGCTGCTCCGCACGCCGCTGCGGCCTCGGCGGCGCGGTGACCTCCGGGCCGTGGGGGTCACCGTCCGGCTCCGCGGACCACTCGGCCTGGCTGCCCGCCAGAAGACGCTCGACGTCCCGGGCGTCGTGCGCTCGCTGCCGCCGTTCGAGTCCCGCAAGCACCTGCCGAGCCGGCTGGCCCGGCTGCGCGAGCTCGACGGGCGAGCGGCGATCCGGGTGCGCGGCCAGGGCACGGAGTTCGACTCACTCCGCGAGTACGTCCGCGGCGACGACGTACGCTCGATCGACTGGCGCGCGAGCGCCCGCAACCGCACCGTCGTGGTCCGCACCTGGCAGCCCGAACGCGACCGGCGGGTGGTGCTGGTGCTCGACACGTCGCGCACCTCGGCGGGCCGGGTCGAGGACGTTCCGCGCCTCGACTCAGCGATGGACGCCGCACTGCTGCTTGCCGCACTGGCTGCCCGCGCCGGTGACCGGGTCGACTTCGTCGCCGGCGACCGCCGGGTCCGCGCGCGGCTGCGCTCGCGGGGTGCCCGTGATGTGGCGGCGCACCTGCAGGACACGATGGCCGACCTCGAGCCGGTGATCGCCGAGGCGGACTGGTCGGCACTGGCCGGCGCGGTGACCCAGTTCGGTCGGCAACGCGCGCTGGTCGTGCTGCTGACCCCTCTGGAGCCGGCCGCCGTCGAGGAGGGGCTGCTGCCGGTGCTGCCATCGCTGACCCGGCACCACCGCGTGGTCCTGGCCTCGGTCCGCGATCCGGAGCTGGAGCGGCTCGCGGACACCCGCGGCACCATCGACGAGGTCTACGACGCCGCCGCCGCCGAGCAGGCGATGATCCGCCGACGACACACCGCCGAGATGCTCCGTGCGCTCGGCCTGGACGTCGTCGACGCCGACGCCGAACGCCTTCCACCCGCCCTGGCCGACCACTACCTCTCCCTCAAGGCGCAGGGGCTGCTCTAGGCTGGTTGCCGGCGTCGTTCTGGATGAATCCCTACATATGTTGGGATTCCGACATATGTGCGCGACCCCCCAAGGCAATCCCTGACGTTCTCACGCAATGCAACGCCCCAGAACGTCAGGAATCCCAACATATGTTGGGATCCCTGCACCAGCAGAGCGGCTAGGCGACCGAGGAGACGCGAGCTCGACGCAGCCGTTGGACGAGGTCGACCACGGCATCGGGCAGTACGGCGAGCAAGAGCGCGACGAAGCCGCCGATGGCGAGCACGGCCGGGAGCGGATCGGGCATGCCGGACGGGGAGAGCGCGGTGAGCAGCACGCCCCACAGCAGCGCGAGGGTGCCCAGGGTGACGCCGACCAGTCCGACGATGTTGCGGACGCTGCGCACGGCCGGGGCGGCAGCGAGCCAGGGCCGCTCCACCCGGTCGCCGAGCCATTCGCGCACCTCGGCCTCCTCCTCGAGGCCGTCGCCCCGGCCGCGGAGCACGACTGTGCCGTCGGCGCAGCTGAGCGTGAGCCGCCACCACAGGCCGCCGGTGGCCGGGCCGATCCGAGCCCGGCGGACGTCCTCGGCGGCCACGGTCAGCACCTGGTCCCCGGTGTCGCCCTGCCAGACCTTGAGCATCCGCTTGCGCAGCTCGAAGGAGGCGTCGCGCTGGGTCACCGGCCCCAGGATTCGGTTCAGCCGCGCGCCCTGGGTGTCCTGGAAGACGTGGAGGGAGCGGTCGGTCACGATGGCCATCCGAGGGGCCAGACCTTGCCGGGCGGCGAACGACCCGATGGGCCGCTCCGGCCGCTCGACCAGATCGTGGTCGAGCCAGAGCGGCTCGTGTACGTCGATGTCGAGGCGCACCAAGGCCTCCCGGAGCTCGCCGTACGCCTTCGCGGGTCCGGCGCCCTCCCGGACGAGACCGAGCACCTCGGCCACGACCGACTCCAGCGGCAGCTCCCAGCCGTCCTCGGCCACCAGCCGGGTGCCCTCGGGCCAGCTCCACTCGGGCTTGAAGTGCAGGGAGTCCACGGCCGCCACGGCCACCGCCGCGGTGAGCAGCCGGCTGGTGAAGTTCTCGTGCCACTCGACGTACGCCGTCGTGTGGGCGGGCGTGAGACCGCGTTCGACCGCGGTGGCCTCGGCCAGCTCATGGCTGCGGCCGCTCTCCAGCAGGACCAGGACCGTGTCGAGGGTGACCGCGGGGTCGCCGGTGGTGCGGCGGGCGGCGTCGAGGACCTCGGTCACCAGCGCGCGCCAGCGCGGGAGCTCGACCTCGACCGGGTACTCCTCCCACGTGATCGCCTGCAACCGGGCGTGCCGCGGACCGAGGTCGCGGGCGACCGTGTCCTCGTGGCGCGCGACGAGGTCGGCCAAGACGTCGCAGGTCGGGCCGCCGGGGCGCGGACTGCCCAACCAGCCGGCCGCGTCGGCTCCTTCGACGAAGCGTCGCAGCCCGGTGAACGGCGCTACCTCACGCCGGCCGCGCGCGAACGCCGGCGCGAGCCACTCCTGCTGGAGCAGCTGCCAGGCGTCGGCGACCTGGTCCCGGGCCTCCTGCGCGGCGGCCCCCGAGCGCGAACTCGACCGTAGGGCCGCGACGGCGGCGCGCTCGCAGGCTCCGGCCCAGTTGCCGAGATCGGCTTCGAGAGCAGCGGCCCGGGAGCGGAGGGTCTCGGTGATCCTGAGCGTGGCCCACGACAGCCGAGGCCGGCGTCCGACCAGCTGGCGGCCGACGTCCCCGTGCGCGACCCGCAGCGCCCACCGGACCTCCCGTTCGTCCTCCACGGAGGCCTGGACGGCTGCGACGGTCAGCAGTTCGCGCAGCTCGTGCGCGTCGAGGCAGGCGAGCAGGGGCATCCCGAGCACGAGCTCGCCCTCACCCAGCTCCAGCTCGGGTCGCGGCACCAGGCGGACGACGTCGGGCCAGGCCATCCGCCCGTCCGGGTCGAGTACGCCGCGCAGGGCGGCACGCTCGGCCTTCGACAGATACCGGCCCGATCTCGGCGTACGCCGAGGCCAGAACCGGGTCGCGTTGTAGCCGGCGGCCGCCAGCAGGACCGACCAGATGACGACGTAGACCGGGCGGACGGTGACCGCGACGAGCAGCAGGGCGAGGCTCGCCACGACCAGACCCAGCATCGAGCACAGCGAGGCAGCCCACGCCCCATTGAGAGCGCGGGCGGTCTTGATCAGCCGGGTCCGTGCCTCGTCCAGCGAGTCGGACACGTCGACCGTGGCCGCCATGGTCACCACGCCATGATCCGGGGTTTCGGCCGCCCGTGTGGGCGGTTTGATCGAATCCGAGGAGGGTCGGTGCGGGCCGTCAGGAAGGTGTCAGGGGGTGGCTGTCGGTCCGCTCGCCGGTGCCGAGGGTGCCGAGACCGGGGGTACGGACGCCAGTGGCGGCTCGCGGAACGCCTGGACACCGGCCCGGTCCGGGCTGATCCGGCTCACGCAGGTGCCGTACGGCTGGGTGCGCTGCGGCAACGGGAAGACGTTGTAGAGCGGGGTGGTGCCGTTGAACCACGGGCAGGTGACCTCGCGTTCCCGGCCCCGACCCAAGCTCGACTGGGGCGCGACCGAGACCGGGCGGCCGGCCTGGTCGTAGAGCTGCACGCCCTGGAGCGGCTGGCCCGCGGCGTCGTAGGCGTAGATGTTGCGGACCACCTCGCGGCCGTGCTGGAGCCGGGCGGGCCGGTCGTCTCCGTGGACCGTCACCGCTCGGGGCGAGGAGCCGTAGACATCGTGCTGACTCCCGTCGCCGGTGAAGGTGAACGGCGCCAGCACGGCGAACACGTTGAGCGCGAGCAGGACCAGGCGGGCGGCGGTGGTCCGGTCGGGACCCGAGCCCGGCCAGAGCTTCCCCTGGCCGATCAGCACGCTGACCACGACCGCCCCCAGGAGGAGAGCCGGTCCGAGCAGCGGCACGCCCAGGGTGGGCCACAGCGTGACGTACTCCCAATCCCCGGCCAGCTGGTCGAGCAGGGTGACCGCGATCCAGGCCCGCAGCACCCACCACGCGGGGCGGACCGCCTCGACGAGCGACCAGGCCCGCTGGGTGGCGGCGTTGTGTACGGTCCACGAGAGCCACTCGGCGCGGCACCGGTCCAACACCTGGTCGGGCCGCAGGGTCCGCCCGCGACCCCGCCCTCGCCCTCGCCCGGGCGACGGGTCCGTGAGCCCGGCGGCTGCGCGCAGCTCGGCGGCGTAGGTGACCGGATCGGGCAGCCGATCGCCCGCGGCGACCTGCTCGGAGAGGTCGGCTTCCAGCCCCTCGAGCAGCTCCTCGCGCTGGTCCTCGGGGAGGTCGTCGAGCTGGCCGCGCACTTGCGCGACGAAGGCGGCGACCTCGGGGTGGACGGGGGTAGCGGTCTGCGGCGGGTTCACGAGCGGGCTCCCTCGGGCTGGGTGGCGGCACGGGTGTCGGACAGGAGCGCGGTCACGGTGTCCGCGAACCCCTCCCAGTCCTTGGTCTGGGTGGCGAGCTGGGCGCGGCCCGCCGGGGTGATGCCGTAGTACTTGCGGTGCGGTCCCTCGTCGGAGGGCACGACGTACGACGTGAGGGCGCCCCCGGCGTAGAGGCGGCGCAGGGGGCCG
>DOWL01000141.1:28993-38939 GCA_003519585.1 Nocardioides sp.
GCGTAGAGGCGGCGCAGGGTGCCGTACACGGAGGCATCACCCACCTCGGTCAGGCCGCCGGTCCGCAGCCGGCGGAGCACGTCGTACCCGTAGCCGTCCTCGTCCTCGACCACGGCCAGCACCGCGACGTCGAGGACCCCCTTGAGCAGCTGCGTGGTATCCATGCAGTGCACACTACTTCGGATTGCGCAGTAGTACGACGTGGAGAACACCGGCGTGTCGCGGTCCGGTCCAGGCCCGGTTCGGACGGCGATCAGGCGGAGGTGGCGACCCGGTCCTCGAGGTAGCGGCTGTCCAGGTCACCGGTCGCGCCGCGGTGGTAGGCCTGCCGACCGAGCACGAAGACGTAGGCGAAGAACGCCGCCTCCGCGGTGATCCCGATGCCCACCCGGGCCCAGGTAGGGAGGCCGGAGGGCGTCACGAACGCCTCGATCACCCCGCTGACCAGCAGGACGGCGACCAGCCCCAGCGCGATCGTGCCCGCCGTCCGGCCCTCACGCGCGATGGAGTGGGTGCGGGTGAGTTCGCCTGGTTCGATCCACGACCAGAACAGCCGCAACCCGACCCCGCCGGCGACGAACACCGCGGTCAGCTCGAGCAGGCCGTGCGGGAGGATCAGCCCCCAGAACTCCTGGCCGTGGCCGTGGCGATGCATGATCGAGCCGATCACCGCGAGGTTCGCGACGTTCTGGTAGAGCAGGTAGACGACCGGCAGCCCGAGGATCCCGAAGGCGATGCACAGCGCCGCGACCCAGGCATTGTTGATCCAGACCTGCAGCGCGAAATGACTCGCGGCGTACGTCGAGTAGTAGTCCTCGAAGTCGTGGTTGACCAGCTGGTCGACCTCGCTCGGGCTGAGCAGGCTCTGCTCGACGTTGGGGTGGTCGAGCAGCCACAGCATCATCACCGCGATCACCACGACGTTCGCGACCAGGCAGCCGAGCCACCAGAACCGCAGCCGGTAGAGCGCCGCCGGGAACCGTTCGGTGAAGAAGCGGGTGAAGCCGCGCCAGGTGCTGACCCGGGTGCCGACCGCCTTGTTGCGGGCCTTGGCGAGCAGGTTCGACAGATGGGCCACCAGCGACGGGTCCGGCGCGGAAGTGCGGACCACGGAG
This sequence comes from Nocardioides sp., assembly GCA_003519585.1. Taxonomy (GTDB): domain Bacteria; phylum Actinomycetota; class Actinomycetes; order Propionibacteriales; family Nocardioidaceae; genus Nocardioides. Next base: position 30,109 of record DOWL01000141.1, read on the forward strand.
AGGTGCGTCGCGACCTGCTGGTAGAGGTCGACCAGCTCGTCGCTCTCGGCGCCGTCGAGCCGGCCACGGTGGATCAGCTGCTCGAGCCGCTGCCACTCGTGCGCATGCGCGAGGACGTACGCGTCGAGATCCACGACCCCACCCTATTGTCGCGGGGGTGGAGGAGACGGAGCTTCCCGACGGACGCCGCGTGCAGCTCTGGACCGGCGGTGCCTCCAGCGGACCCACCGTGCTGGTCTGCCACGGCACGCCGGACACCCGGTGGGTGGCCCGCACCGGCCGGGATGCCGCGGCGGAGCTCGGGGTGCGGCTGCTCTGCGCGAACCGGCCCGGCTACGGCACCTCCACCCCGGCCGCCTCCACGATGGCCTCGGTGGCCGACGACACCGCGGCGCTGCTGGACGCTGCGGACCTCGACCGGGTCGTCGTGCTCGGGATGTCGGTCGGCGGGGCGTACGCCGCCTTCGCCGCCCGGCACCCGGACCGGGTCGCGGCGCTGGCGGTGGTCGCGGCACCCCTCGAGGCACGCACCACGATGGGTGGCCCCGACGCCGAGGCCGAGCGAGATCGCGGCCTCGGTGCGCGAAGCGCTGGCCAGTCACGACGGCTACCTCCGCGACGCCGCCCTACTGCTAGGGGACTGGGGCTTCTCACTCACCGGCATCCGCGCGCCCACCCAGCTCTGGTACGGCGTCCACGACGACCGCAACCCGCCCAGCACTGGTCAATGGTGGGCCGAACGGATCACCAGTGCCCAACTCCACCTGACACCCACCACCCACCTCGCGACCCTGCTCGCCAACTGGCACGCCATCCTCCGGTGGTCGGGCGAGACAGCGCGCAGCGCTGACGAGCCCGTTCCCACCCACCCGTGATGACGGAGTGAGGGTGACGCGCGGGTGTGGCCCTGCGGGTCGGTGCCTCGAACGCAGGCCCAGCCCCACCCCACCTAGACTCGCCCCGATGGCCACTCACGAGTTCGCGACCCTCACGACCGATGACCTGGTCACCGGCGAGGCGGTCGCGCTCGACCTGCCGCCCGCCAGCCTCGGTTCGCGGATCGTGTCCGGGCTGATCGACGTGACCATCACCCTGATCCTGTTCGTCGCGGCGATCTTCGTCTTCGTGGTGGCCGCACTGCAGGCCGATGGCGCGCTGATCTGGGCGGCGTTCATCGCGACGATGATCACGGTCTTCGTGCTCTATCCGGCCACGGTCGAGACGCTGTCGCACGGCAAGTCGGTGGGCAAGCTGGTCTGCGGCCTGCGTTGCGTGCGTGACGACGCTGGGCCGACCACCTTCCAGCACGGCTTCGTGCGGGCGCTGGTCGGGTTCGTCGAGATCTACGTCTTCACCGGGGTGCCGGCGTTCTTCTCCGCGCTGATCAGCTCGCGCGGCAAGCGGCTCGGTGACTACGCCGCGGGCACTTACGTCGTCCGAGACCGGGTGAAGTTGCGGCTCTCGCCACCGACGCTGATGCCACCGACGCTGGCGACGTGGGCGCGTGGCGCCGACATGGCCTCGCTCCCGACCGGGCTGGCGTTGGCGGTGCGGCAGTTCCTGGGTCGGCTGCCGACCCTCGACCCGAACTCGCGGATCACCATCGGCACCCGGTTGGCCGACCAGGTCAGCCAGTACGTCGCTCCACCGCCACCCCCCGGCACACCGCCCGAGACCTACCTGGCGGCCGTCATCGCGTCGCGCCGCGAGCGCGACCAGGCCCGGCTACACCGCGAGGCGGCATTGCGCCGGCGGCTGGTCCGGAGCTAGCCCCGAGTTTCGTCGGTCGGCCGACAAAACTCGACCTTGGACGACGAGACTTCGTCGTCCAAGCAAGAGTTTCATCGGCCAGCCGACGAAACTGGCGCGACCAGCTCGGCCGTCGCTGTCACCGGACGAGGGTATGCGGCAGAGTTCCCGCCATGACCGATCTCGCCGCGCTCTGGGACTTCGACGACCCCGCCGGCTCGGAAGCCCGACTCCGGGCGGCCGCCGATCTCGCCGAGGGCGCCGACCGGCTGGTGCTGTTGACCCAGGTGGCGCGGGCGCTGGGGCTGCAGGAGCGGTACGACGAGGGGCACGCCGTCCTCGACGATCTGTCCGTCGACAACGTCGAGGTGGCGGTCCGGACCGAGCTGGAGCGTGGTCGGCTGCTGCGTTCTGCAGGTGAGCCGGAGCAGGCACGGCCCCACTTCGAGGCGGCGGCCGGCGGTGCGGGCGAGGCGGGGTTGGAGGCGTTGCACGTCGACGCCCTGCACATGGTGGCGCTGGTCGCGCCGACGGAGGACCAGCTGCGGCTCACCGAGGAGGCGCTCGCGGTGGCGCGGGCGGCGAGCGACCCAGTCGCTCGCGACTGGGACGCCAGCCTGCTCAACAACCTGGGCATGACCTACGCCGACGCCGGTGACTGGGAGTCGGCCCTGGCGCGCTTCGAGGAGGCGCTCGCCGCGCGCGAGCGGATCGGCGACGACGCGCGCACCCGGGTGGCGAAATGGATGGTCGGCTGGGCATTGCGAGGCCTCGGTCGCCGCGAAGACGCACTGGCGGTGCAGACCGCCCTCAAGGCCGAGCTCGAGGCGGCCGGCACCGAGGACCCGTACGTCGACGAGGAGCTCGCCCTGCTCGAGGGATGACGCACATCCACCCTCGGCGTACCGTCTGGGCATGCCCCAGGTGGCCGCGGTCTTCATACTCTGCGCGGCCTTGTGCGTGGTCCTGGGAGGTTTCGCGTACCTGCTCGGCGCCATGCTCGGCAAGCGCGGCGAGCCGTTCCGCGACTGGGTCGCCGGGCAGACCCGCTACCGCAAGTCAGGTCAGCAGCCCGCCGCCCGGCCGATCGAGCTGATCACCGCCGACCTCCGCCGGCTCGGGAGCCGCTTTCACGCCCTCGATCCGCACGTGTCGCACACGAAGGTCGAGGCGGTCCGCTCCGGCTACGACCGAGCCCTGGCCGAGTGCTGCGCGGCCCTCGGGATCACCCACCTGCTGGGCGTGCTTCCGGAAGGCCCCGAACTCGACGCCGAACGCACTCGCGTGGAGCGCCAACTCACCGCCTCCGGAGTCAGATTCCGCCCAGCCGCCTGAGGCAGCCATCCGTCACATCCGCCCCCAGGTGCGATAGTCACGCCGTACGCACGTAGGCGAAGTCGCTGATCTCACGGCCCGCCTCGATCCCCTTGCGTTCGAACCGGGTGACCGGGCGCTCCGACCAGCGCGGCACGGGACCGCCGTCGAGGGCCGGCTCAGCGTCGAGGACCGCGCGCATCTGGTCGGCGTAGTCGGCCCAGTCGGTGGCCAACCTCCAGGTGGCGCCGGGCGCGAGCCGGGAGGCCGCCAGGCTCGCGAAGGCGGGATCCACGAGGCGTCGCTTACGGTGCCGGGTCTTGGGCCACGGGTCGGGAAAGAAGGTCCACAGCTCGGCCAGTCCACCGGGCTCGACGAGGTGCTCCAGCGACCAGACGGCGTCGACGCTCATCAGCCGCACGTTGTCGGCGCCCGCCTCGGCCACCCGCCAGAGCGTGTCGGCGACCCCGGGCCGCCACACCTCGAGCGCGAGCACGTCGTACGACGGCCGCGCGGCGGCGAGCACCGCGGTCGCCTCGCCCACTCCGGACCCGATCTCGACGATCAGCGGTGCCGTCCGCCCGAACCACCGCGGGAGCGAGAACGCCGGATCGTCCACCGCCTCGTCGGGGATCACCCACCCGTCGTGGTGCGCCTCCCACGCCGCGGCTTGGCTCGGCGTGAACCGGTTGCCCCGCCGTGAGTAGCTGAGCACCTCGCGCATCCGTCGGCCGTCCGCCGTCAGCTTGTGGTGCGGGCGGGCGGGGGGAACGCGCTCGACCATGTCCGCCATTGTCGCCCCTCCCGCTCGTACAACATTCAATGAGAGGCCTCTCATCGCGCACTCACCGTGACCTCACAGTCAGGGAGCACCGTACGTGGCGTCGGGGAACTCACCGGCATCCACCGAAGGAGGAACACCATGGCTCGCTCTCACCTGCTCAAGGCTCTCCAGCCGGCCCGCGTCTCCGGTCGTCGTGGCCGCGGTCGCGGTCGCGGAGGCCGCTCGAACACCGGCACCCACACCGGCACCGGCACGGGCACCGGCACCCGCACCCACACCCGCGGCTGACGGAGCCGACACGAACCGGACGACGGCTGTGACCGATGCCGAGGGGGCGGGCCCACGGGCCCGCCCCCGCCGCGTGCTGACCCGGGCGGCCGCGCTGCTGAGACCCGAGCGGGACGTCGCGCCCCTGGTGGGCGAGGCGCCCCCGATGACGATCGCCCAGGTCGCACGGCGGTTCTGGCCCGACGTACGTCCCCTGCGCTGGTGGCTGCTGCTCCTGGTCGTGCTGCTGGCCGCCGCGCCGCTGATCGCGGTGCTCGAGGTGCTGCTCTTCCAGAAGCTCGTCGACGACGTCCTGGTGCCGGCGACGTTGGGCCCGCTGCTCTGGATCGCCGCCCTGTACGTCGGGCTCAACCTCCTCAGCGCGGTGCTGTCGGGCACTGACGACTACCTGTCCACCTGGATCTCGCAGCGGTTCCTGGTCGGCCTGCGCACCCAGGTGTTCGGCCACGTCCTAGCCCACCCCAGCCACGTCCATGACCGCAACCGGCTCGGCGACACCATGTCGCGGCTGACCTCCGACACGGCCGCGGTCGAGTCGTTCATGATCGGGCAGTTCGCGAACGGTACGGGCGCCGTACTGCGGCTGGTGATCTACGCCGGCGCGCTGTTCTGGCTGCAGTGGCAGCTGGCGCTGGTCGCGCTGATCGCCGCTCCCCTGCTCTGGTGGGTGGCGACTCACTTCTCGCGGCTGGTCAAGGCCGTCTCCCGCGAACGGCGCCGCCGGGCCGGCTCGCTCAGCGCCGTGACCGAGGAGCGGCTCGCGAACGCGGCGCTGGTGCAGACCTACAACCGCGAGGCCGAGGCGGTCGCCGACTACCACCGCCAGAACCTCGCCATCGCCTCCGCCGAGCTGGTCGGTGCCCGGATCCGGGCGGTGTTCCTGCCGCTGGCCGACCTGGCCGAGCTGGTCGGGACCCTCGCCGTGATCGCGCTGGGCACCTGGGCGCTGGCCACCGACCGGCTGACCCTGGGTGGGTTGATGGCGTTCCTGGCCCTGCTGGTGCAGTGCTACTCGCCGCTGCGCTCGCTGGGGAACCTGCTCCCGGCGCTCTACTCCGCCACTGCCGGCGTGGAACGGATGGTCGAACTCCTCGACGAGCCGTTGCCCGAGGACGCTCCCGGCGCGCGGGACATCGTCAACGTGCGCGGCGAGGTCGAACTCTCCCGGGTGCGGGTCCGCTATCCGGGAGCCGGCCGCGACGCGCTCCACGGCGCGTCGTTCCGGGTCGCACCGGGCGAGCTGGTGGCGCTGGTCGGGCCGAGCGGCGCCGGCAAGTCCACGGTCGCCCGGTTGCTCACCCGGCACGTCGAGGCACTCGACGGAGTGGTCCGGATCGACGGTCAGGACCTGAGAGATCTCACCGCACGCTCGGTCCGCGACGCCATCACCCTGGTGCCGCAGGAGACCGCGCTCATGGACGCCAGCATCGCCGACAACATCGGCTTCGGACGGCCCGGCGCGAGCCGCGAAGAGGTCGAGGAGGCGGGTCGCCGGGCGGACGCCGACAGCTTCGTCCGACTGCTCCCCCAGGGCTACGACACACGGGTCGGCCAGCGCGGCCGCTCGCTCTCCGGCGGCCAGCGTCAGCGGGTCGCGGTCGCGCGGGCGCTGCTCCGCGACGCCCCGGTGCTCTTCCTCGACGAGCCGACCACCGGCCTGGACGCCGCCACCTCGCGCCGGCTGCTGGAGGCCGTGGCGCGGCACCGCGCCGGCCGCACCGTCATCGTGGCGACCCACGACCCGGTCGCACTGGAGTACGTCGACCGGGTGATCTCCCTCGAAGGCGCTGACATCGACACCGCGCCGATGCAGGTCGGAGCGGCCCGATGATGCCCATGGTGACGCGCGTGGTCACGGAGCCGGCGGCCGTACCCATCGGCACCGAGGTCTTCCCGGGCTACCGGGTCGAGGCGCTGTTGGCCCGCGGTGGTCGCGTGGACACCTACGACGTGACCGATCTCGACCGCGACTGCCGGGCGGTGGTGAAGGTGCTGCGCGCCGACCGACTCGACGAGCCGCACGTGCGCGATGCGGTGCTGACCGAGGGGCGGCTGCTGACCACCCTGGCCCACCCCCACCTGGTGCGCGGCTACGCCGTGCTGACCGGACCGACTCCGGCCCTGGTCATGGAGACGCTCCCGGGCGCGACGCTCGCGGCGCTGCTCGACGACGGGCCGCTCGGCGTCGCCGACACCGCGCTCCTGGGTCGCCAACTGGTCTCCGTGCTCGGCTACCTGCATCGGCACGGGTGGGTCCACCTCGACGTGAAGCCCGAGAACGTGGTCGTCCAGGAAGGACGCGCGGTGCTCATCGACCTCGGCGTGGCCACCCGGCCGGGGCCGCTCGAGCGGAGCGTGGGGACCGACGGCTACGCCGCGCCCGAACAGCACGCCGGCGGCATCGTCTCCGCCGCCAGCGACGTGTGGGGCCTCGGCGCCACCCTGGCCGAGTGCGGCCGCGGCCGGGCACGCGCCACGCTCAGCCCGCTGCTGGCGGGCTGCCTCGACCCCGACCCTGCGCAACGGCCGACGCTGGACGCCTTGCGATGCGAGTTCGAGGCGATGCTGGAAGAGCCCGAGCCGACCTGGCAGGCCCGGCTCAGGAGGTGGAGGCAGCAGCCAGCGCGAAGATGATGCCGGCCAGGAGCGCGAGCAGCCCCAACCCGATGAGCACCGTGCCGACGATCCCGCAGATCCGTCCGGCGTTGGCCGTGCTGCGCCCGCCGAGCTGACCGCCGCTGGCGTCGATCTCGGCCACGACCCGGTTGCCCATCACCCAGGCGAACGGCGAGATCACCTGGCAGAGCACCAGCCCGAGGATCCCGAGGATGAGCACGGTGACCGCCTGCGGGTGGTCCTGCGGTGCGAAGCCGTAGGGCGCGCCGTACTGGTTCGGCGGGTAGTTGCCGTACGGCGGCTGCCCGGGTGGCTGCGGAGGTGGTGGCGGCGGCTGCTGCGTCACGGCGGACATCTTGCCATCGCCTCGCACCCGGGCAACGTTGAACGGCTTAGTCTGCGACCCATGATCGACCGCGAACGGCTGGCCACGCTCCGCGCCGAGGAGGAGACCCGCTTCGTCGAACTGCATCCGCGCTCGGCGGCGCTGGCGCAGGAGCAGCGGGCCACGCTGCTGGCGGGCGTACCGATGCCCTGGATGACGCGCTGGCCGGGCTCGTTCCCGGTGTCGGTCGCTTCGGCGCAGGGCGGGCGCCTGGTCGACGTCGACGGCCTGGAGTACGTCGACCTGTGTCTCGGCGACACCGGTGCGATGACCGGGCACGCGGTCCCTGCCGTGACCGAGGCGGTGGCGGCACGGTTCGCGGCGGGCGCCACCGCGATGCTGCCCTCGCCCGACGCCGCCTGGGTCGGCGCGGAGCTGGGGCGGCGGTTCGGACTGCCGTTCTGGCAGCTCGCGATCTCGGCGACCGACGCCAACCGGTTCGTGCTCCGGTTCGCGCGCCACCTCACCGGGCGGCCGCGGGTCGCGGTGATGGATTGGTGCTACCACGGCACTGTCGACGAGGCCCTGGCCGTGCTCTCGCCCACCGGCGAGGTCGAGCCCCGGCCCGGCGCGCTCGGACCGCAGGTCGACGTGGCGGAGACCACCGCGGTGGTGCCCTTCAACGACCTGGCGGCCCTGGACGCCCGGCTGGCCCGCGGCGACGTCGCCTGCCTGCTCATGGAGCCGGCCCTCACCAACATCGGGATCGTGCTGCCCGACGACGGTTACTCCGCCGCCGTCCGGGAGATCACGCGTCGCCACGACGTGCTCCTGGTGATCGACGAGACGCACACGATGTGCGCCGGCCCCGGTGGCGCTACGGCGGCGTGGGGGCTCGACCCGGACCTGGTGGTCGTCGGCAAGGCGATCGGCGGCGGCATCCCGTGTGCGGCGTACGGCATGTCGGCTGCGGTGGCCGAACGCCTCTCCGGACCGATGCTCGGCCACGACATCGACGTGGCGGGTGTGGGCGGCACACTGACTGGCAGCGCCCTCGCACTCGCGGCGATCCGCGCGACCCTGTCGACCGCTCTCCGTGAGGAGGACTTCGCGGTCGCGGTGCCGCTCGCGGAGCGGTTCACCGAGGGCGTCGCGTCGGCGATCGCGGCCCACGACCTGCCGTGGCACGTGCAGCGGCTCGGCTGCCGGGCGGAGTACTGGTTCTGCCCTCCCCCACGCGACGGGGCTGCTGCGGCAGCCGCGGTCGACGAGGAGCTCGAGGGCTTCCTGCACCTGTGGTGTTTCAACCGCCGCATCCTGCTGACGCCGTTCCACAACATGGCGCTGTTCTGCCCGGCCCACTCCGGAGCGGACGTCGATCGCCACACCGAGGTGTTCGCCGCCGCGCTCGACGCGCTGCTCGGTCCCCGGTCTTGAGCGCTCGCGGATCCGGGTAGTCCGACGCAAGCGACCAGGTATGGCGAGAGCCCCCGTCAGCCAGTGGCTGACGGGGGCTCTCGGTGACTCTCGCTGACCCCGTGGGTCGAGCTCAGATCACTTGGTGATCTTGGTGACGCGGCCCGCGCCGACGGTCCGACCGCCCTCGCGGATCGCGAAGCGCAGCCCCTCGTCCATGGCGATCGGCTGGATCAGCTCGACCGACATCTCGGTGTTGTCGCCGGGCATGACCATCTCGGTGCCCTCGGGCAGCGTGACGACGCCGGTGACGTCCGTGGTGCGGAAGTAGAACTGCGG
>DOWL01000252.1 GCA_003519585.1 Nocardioides sp.
TCCTTGCCGACCTTGTCCATCGCCTCGGCGATGATGTCGCCCACGGTCGGGTCGGCGGCGGAGATCGACGCGGTCGCGGCGATCTGCTCCTTGGTCTCGATCTCGGTCGCCATGCTGAGCAGCTGCTCGCTGACGGCCTCGACGGCCTTCTCGATGCCGCGCTTGAGGCCCATCGGGTTCGCGCCGGCGGCGACGTTGCGCAGCCCCTCGCGGACCATGGCCTGAGCGAGCACGGTGGCGGTGGTGGTCCCGTCGCCGGCGACGTCGTCGGTCTTCTTCGCGACCTCCTTGACCAGCTCGGCGCCGATCTTCTCGTACGGGTCCTCGAGCTCGATCTCCTTGGCGATGCTCACGCCGTCGTTGGTGATCGTGGGGGCGCCCCACTTCTTCTCGAGCACGACGTTGCGGCCCTTGGGACCGAGGGTGACCTTGACGGCGTCGGCGAGGGTGTTCATGCCCCGCTCCAGACCGCGACGGGCCTCCTCGTTGAAAGCAATCAGCTTCGGCATGACTCCTGCGCTTCCTCACGCTTGAAGTTCGGTGTGGTTGTCACTCTCATAGGGAGAGTGCCAGCGTCATGTTTAGCACTCGACCCCTGCGAGTGCAAGAACGGTTCGCCAGCAGCGGACGCTGGCCGAGGTGAGCGCGGCGGTCCAGACAGTGCAGGTTTACCCCCCTCCACGTGCCGACGATGCTGCACTGTCGGGGACAGCCGGGGAACGCAATGCGGTTTGCACCGGATCGCGGGCACCCACGACCGAATTCCCTGCACAAACCCAGCCGCGGACTCAGCGGACGACGGCCGAGGCCACGACTCCGACCACCCCGGCCGCGCCCACCGCGACGAGCAGCACGCCTCGGTCGCGCCGGTGTCGAACTCCCCACCAGATCGCGACCACGGCCAGCGCCAGCCCGGGCCAGGTGAACTCCCCGCCGGTCGCGTTCGTGCCCCACGTCGCGCCCACCGCCAGCGCTAGCACCCAGGCCAGCGGGTTCGTCGGCACCGGACGATCCACGAGCGTGCTAGCCAGGGTCGCCGCGACCACCGCCACTCCGGCGTACCAGGTCCAGTGACCCACCTGCTCGTCCCAGAGGTGCGCGGTCTCTCCCGGCGCCACGTTCCCGATCGAGTTCGCCGCCAGGTGGATGCCGTGGCCGGTCGCATAGAGCCAGCTGCCGACTGCGAACCAGAGGTACGTCGCCCGGCCGACCCTGGCCTCGAGCAACGTCCCGAGCGCCGGGAGCAGGACGACGAACGGCACCACCAGGTCGAGCCAGTCCGCAATCCGGGTCCCCCGGCCGGCGTCACCCAGTCCGTCCGGCAGCGACCCGAGGTGGTGGCACAGCGTGTACGCCAGCGCGGTCACCACCAGCGGGGCGTCGCGGCGAGCTGGCACGGGCACATGATGCCCCGGTTGGCGCTGATGGGTGTCGTCCGTGGCCGCCCCATCCCCGTCAACCGCCTACGAGCTGTCGCGCACCACCAACCGGGTCTCGAGCAGCCGCGGCTCGGGGGGCTCGTCGGGGTGGCGCATGGTGTCCAGCAGCAGGGCGACCATCTCGCGGCCCATCTGCTCCGGTGACTGGTGCACGGTGGTGAGCGGAGGGTGGGTCGACTGGGCTAGCGGGGCGTCGTCGAAGCCGACGACCGAGACGGCGCGGGGTACGTCGAGGCCCGCCTCGCGGAGCACCCGGAGCGCGCCGGCGGCCATCAGGTCGTTGGCGCAGAACACCGCGTCGAGGTCGGGGCGGCGGGAGAGCAGCACCCGCATGGCGGACTCGCCGCTGTCCTGGCTGAAGTCGCCGTGCACCACGAGATCGTCGGAGTGTTCGAGCCCGGCGGCGGTCAGGCCGGCGAGGTAGCCCTCGTGGCGGGTGCGGCCCACCACCATGTCGGCCGGGCCCGCGATGGTGGCGATGGTGCGCCGGCCGCGGTGCACGAGGTGATCGACGGCGAGCCGGGCGCCGAGCACGTTGTCGGCGTCGACGTACGCCCCGGCCTGGTCCTCGGTGGCGCGACCACCGAGCACCACCGGCAGGCCGCGGGAGCGGATCCGCTCGGGCAGCGTGTCGTCGTCGTGCAGCGAGAGCAGGAGGACGCCGTCGACGTGCTGGCGGGTGAGGTATTCGTCGAGGCGGCCGTTGCGGTGCGCACTCGCGGCGAGGAGCAGCACCAGTTGGAGCCGCGCGTCGGAGAGGGCGGTGCCGATGCCGCGCACCACGCCGGCGAAGAACGGCTCCCCGAAGACCCGCTCCTCCGACTCCGCGATCACCAGGGCCACCGCATCGGTGCGTTGGGTGACCAGCGTGCGGGCGGCCTGGTTGGGCACGTACCCGAGCTCGGCGATCGCCCCCTCGACGGCTTGGCGCGCGCGCTCGGAGACCTTGTCACTGCCGTTGATGACACGGGACGCCGTGCCCCGTCCCACTCCGGCCGCCGCGGCCACCTCCTCGAGGGTCGGGCGGGTGCGCGGCTGCCGCGTCATGGCGTCAGTATGTCGTCCGCCGTGTCACCCCGAGCGGCGCGTACGAACCGTGAGTACCACGCGCCGCTGGCCTTGACCGTCCGCCGCTGGGTGGCGAAGTCGACGTGCACCAGCCCGAACCGCATGGCGTAGCCCTCCGCCCACTCGAAGTTGTCGAGCAGCGACCAGGCGAAGTAGCCCGCGACGTCGGCACCCTGCTGGCGGGCACGCGCGCACGCCGCGAGGTGGGAGGCGAGGTAGGCGAGTCGGTCGGTGTCGGGGTAGGACCCGTCGGCGTCGGGCTCGTCGACCCAGGCCGAGCCGTTCTCGGTGACGAAGAGCGGTAGCGGCGGGTAGTCGCGGGCGACTCGCACCAGCGTCTCGGTGAGCCCGGCCGGGTCGACCTCCCAGCCGTTCGCGGCCGTGGGCAGCCCGCGATGGGTGAACTCCGTGCTGTTGCTGCCGGGGTACGCGGAGGGCCGGACCACGTGCCGCGTGTAGTAGTTGACCCCCAGGAAGTCCAGCGGCTGCGCGATCGTCTCGAGGTCGCCGTCGCGGATCAGCCCGTCGGGGACCAACGGCCCGAGGTCGTCGAGCACGTCGGCCGGATAGCGGCCGAGCAGCACCGGGTCGAGGAACCACCGGTTGTGCAGGCCGTCGATCCGGCGTACCTGGTCGTGCGCCTCGGCGGAGTCGTACGCCGCGGCGACGGGGTAGAGGTTGAGCGTCGTGCCGACCAGGGCCTGCGGCGCGGCCGCACGCAGCGCCTGGGTCGCCAGCCCGTGCCCGAGCAGCAGGTGGTGGCTGGCCGCCACCGCGGCGGCCTGGTCGTGCCGGCCCGGAGCGTGGATGCCGTTGGCGTAGCCGAGGAACGCCGAGCACCACGGTTCGTTGAGGGTGATGAAGTGCCCGACCCGGTCGCCGAGCAACTGCCCGGTCTCGTGGGCCAGCTCGGCGAGCCGGGCCGCCGTGTCGCGTGCGGGCCAGCCCCCGGCGTCCTCGAGGTGTTGGGGCAGGTCCCAGTGGTAGAGCGTCACCCAGGGCGTCACCCCGGCGGCGAGGAGCTCGTCGACCAGCCGGTCGTAGAACGCCGCGCCGCGCGGGTTGAGCCCGCCCCCCGGACCCGGGAGCAGTCGCGGCCACGAGATGGAGAAGCGGTAGGCGCCGAGGCCGAGGTCGCGCATCAGCGCCACGTCGTCGACGTACCGGTGGTAGTGGTCGCACGCCACCGCGCCCGTGTCGCCGTCCCGCACCCGACCGGGGATCGCGCAGAAGGTGTCCCAGATCGACGGACTGCGGCCGTCCTCGGCGACGGCGCCCTCGACCTGGTACGACGCGGTCGCCGTACCCCAGACGAAGTCGTCCGGGAACTCCTCGGGTCGGACGATGGCCTCGACCGGGGCCGTAGTCGGACGGGGTTCGACGGTGGTCACGACTTGATGCCGCCTTCCATGATGCCGCCGACGATCTGGCGGCCGAAGAGGATGAAGACCACGAGCAGCGGCAGGACGCCGAGCAGCGTCCCGGCCATGATCAGCGCCTGGTCGGTGTAGTAGCCGCCGGCGAGCCGCGAGAGCGCGACCTGCACGGTCGGGTGGTCGAGGTCGAGGACGAGGTAGGGCCAGAGGAAGTCGTTCCAGCGCTCCATGAACGTCAGCAGCGCCAGCACCGCGGCGGCCGGGCGCAGCACGGGGAGTACGACGTACCAGAAGGTCTGCACGATGGAGGCGCCGTCGAGCCGGGCGGCCTCGAGCAGCTCGTCGGGCAGCGCCTGCACGCAGAACTGCCGCATCAGGAAGACCCCGAAGCCGGACACCAGGAACGGCAGCGTCACGGCCGGCAGCGTCCCGGCGAGGTGCAGCTTGGTCATCAGCATGTAGAGCGGGATCAGCCCCAGCTGGATCGGCACCATCATCGTGAGCAGCACGAAGGCCAGCAGCGGCTGGCGGCCCACGAACCGCAGCTTGGCGAAGGCGAAGCCCGCCATGCTGCAGAACAGCACCACCGAGACCGTGCAGACACTCGCGACGAGCACCGAGTTGATGACGGCCTGGGTGAAGGTGATGTCGGGGTTGGTGAGGACCCGGTCGATGTTGTTGAACAGCTCGCCGCCGGGCGTGAGCGGTGGGGGCACCGACGTGATGTCGGAGTTGGGCCGCGAGGCCATGACCACCATGAAGTAGAGGGGGAACGCCGATAGCGCGGTGACCAGGGTCAGCGCCACGACGGTGGGGCTGATGTGGAACCGGCGCCGGCCGGCGACCCGCCGCGACCGGCGGGGCCGGGGCGGGCGGCGTACGGCGACCGCGGGCCCGACCCGCTCCAGTTGCGCCGTCATTGGACACCTCGCAGGCGGCGCAGGAGGACGAAGTTGACCAGCCCGACCAGCGCGATCACCAGGAACATCACCCAGGCGACGCTCGAGGCGTAGCCGAACTCCTGGCCGGTGAACGCCTTCTCGTAGACGTACATCGTGAGCGTCTGGAACTGGCGGGTGGTGCCGCCGGTGATCGCGTTGGCGCCGGAGTTGAAGAGAAGCGGCTCGGTGAAGAGTTGGATGCCGCCGATGGTCGAGATGAGGGTGACGAAGATGATCGTGGGCCGCAGCATCGGCACGGTGATGTGCCGGAACTGCTTGGCCGACGATGCTCCGTCGATCTCGGCCGCTTCGTAGAGCTCACGCGGCACCGCCTGCAGCGCGGCGAGGAAGATCAGCGCGTTGTAGCCCGTCCAGCGCCAGTCGACCATCGTCGAGATCGCCAGCCACGAGGACCAGCGGTGCTGCTGCCAGTTGATCGGCTCGTCGACGCCGAGGTGGCCGAGCAGGTAGTTGACGAGTCCGAAGTCGCGCGCGAAGAGCAGCGTGAAGATGATGCCGACCGCGGCGATCGAGGTGATGTTGGGCAGCAGCACGCCCATCCGCCACAGCGTGCGGGCCCGGAGCCGCTGGTTGAGCAGTTGGGCGAGGATCAGCGCGACCACCAACTGCGGGACCGTGGCGAGCACGAAGATCCCGAGCGTGTTGATCAGCGCGTTCCAGAAGTGGTCGTCGTTCACGAGCGCCTGGTAGTTGGCGATGCCGACCCAGCTCTTGTCGCCGAGCAGGTTCCAGTCGTGCAGCGAGACCCAGAAGGTGAACAGCAGCGGGAAGAGCCCGAAGATCCCGAAGACGACGAAGAACGGCGAGATGAAGGCGTAGCCGGTGACCTGCTCCGAGCGCGGACCGCGCCCGGGACGCGCCGTACGCCGCTGGCGGGCGGGCGTTCCGGTCACTGTGCTCACGATCCTCCTCCTTCGGCTGGTTGCGGCGTCGAGCGGCGTGGAATGGGTTCGACCGGTGGGCCGGGCGGTTCGCGGCGACGGCCCACCGGTCGACGGTGAGGCTCAGCCCGCAGCGGCCTGGGCGTCGCTCACCGCGGTGTTCCACCCGTCCTCGCTGGACTTCTCACCGTTCTCCACGCTGCGCATCGCGTTTTCCACCGCGTCGCGCACTGGCTGGTTCTTCGCGCCGAGGTAGACCGGGGTCAGGCTCGACGCGCCGGCCACGAACAGCTGGCCGACCGGGGCGTCGTTGAAGTACTCGTTGGTCGCGTCCTTCAGCGCCGGGGTGTCGTAGAGCGTCGGGTTGGACGGCAGGTTGCCGACCGCCTCGAACGCACCCATCTGTCCGTCGGCGCTGGTGAGGAAGTCGACCAATTCGATGGCGAGGTCCTGGTTCTTGCTGGCCGTGGGCACGGCCAGGAACGAACCGCCCCAGTTGCCGCCGCCGCCGGGGACCGTGGTGATGTCCCACTTGCCGGCGTTCTCGTCACCGGCCTGCTCCTTGATGTAGCCGGTCATCCACGCGGGGCAGGCGATGGTGGCGAACGAGCCGTTCTTGAAGCCGGCGTTCCACTCGTTGGAGAACGACTTCAGCTTGGCGCTGATCCCGGCGTCCGACATCCCGAGCGCGGTGTCCCACGCCTCCTTGACCGCAGGATTGGAGTCGATGACGAGGTTGTCGTCGGTGTCGAAGTAGGTCATGTCGCCCGACTGCATGAGGATCGAGTTGTAGGTGTTGGTCGCGGAGTCGATGAAGTGCACGTCGTCGCGGCCGATCGCCGACTGGAACTGCTCACCCACCGCGGTGAAGTCCTCCCAGGTCGGCCACAGCGCAGCCACCTCGGTGCGGTCGGTGGGAAGTCCCGCCTCCTCGAAGAGGTCGCGGCGGTAGCACATCGCCAGGCCGCCGACGTCGGTGCCGAGGCCGATCGTGTCGGCGCCGTCGGAGGTCGTCGCCTGGGCGTACTTCCAGTCCAGCCACTGGTCCTTGTTGTCGTTGGAGCCGTGGTCCTGGAAGTTCACGAACTTGTCGGCGCTCTGCAGGAAGTTGACGACCTGGCCCTCCTCGATGGCCACCACGTCTCCGGCACCACTCCCGGCCGCGATCTTCTGCGTCAGGAGGGTGTTGTACTGGCCGAGGTCGCCCTCGGCGGTCTCGACGATCTTGACCCCCGGGTGGTCCGCCTCGAACTGCTTGTAGAGGTCTTCGTAGCCGAAGTTGCCGAACACGTTGACCCGCAGGGTCGTGGCGTCGGAACCCTCGGCGTCATCGTCGCCGCAGCCCGCGAGGGCGGCGGAGGCGAGCAGCAGGACACCGACGGCGGCGGCCGTACGGCGAATCCCAGTGGCGCGGAGCTGGTGGTTCATGGCTATGAGTCCCGTCTGGCCGTGGTGGCCGGTGCTGGTGGGAGCGTTCCCACGGAACAGTGACGGCGATCACATGCTATGTCAAGGGTTCTCGTGGGATCGCTCCCACAAGATTCGTCCCGACCTCGGTCGAATGCTCGGCGTCCCCAGGATTCAGGCGAAGCTGGCCACGTCATACTGGCCGAGGATCCGGGAAACCAGCCGGAATTCGCCGGTCCCGACGCGCCAAGCCACGAGCAACGGCGTGCTCTGGCGCGACTCGTAGACGACCCAGTCCCGGTCGAGCCAGCCGGCGACCGGGCAGCAGTTCTTCCAGCGGCTGTCCTGGCCGTCGCTGAACCGGTCCATGAAGGCGAGCATCACCATCTGGTCCGCCTCGGCCACCAGGAACTCCGGGCCGGACAGGTACTCGCCACTGTCGCGGACCGGCAGACCCGCTACACCCATCCCCCACGACGCCGCGCCGTTGTGCGCGGCGCCGTACTGCTGCGCGGCCGAGGCATCGAACGGCGGCACCGGAGGGCGCTGCTTTGTCAGGCCGGTGCCCTTCGGGACCGTGGACCAGGTGGCGTCGGGGATCGAGAAGACCTTGTCCTCGTCGTCTTGGGGGAAGATCAGCCGGTCCCCGTCTCGGCTCAGCATCCACTCGCTGGCCGGGAAGTACCAGTAGCCGTTGGGCTTGGTGAACTTCTCGACGCTGCTCACGTCGACGGTCCGCAGCTGCCCCTCAGCGCCCAGCAGCACCACCTCCCGGCCGCGGGCGAACGCTGCGATCGCGTGATCGAGCTCGCCGGCGACGTACGGCGTGCTGGCGTCGAGGTCGATCTCGGCCGGGAACGGCGAGTCGATCGGCGCGAGCTCGCGCTCCTCGCGCTGGTCCGGGCTCCACCAGACCGGCGTGCCTCGGTACGTCGCATCGGGCTCGGCGACCGGCTCGGACGTCTGGACGTCGGACATACCGGGCTCGCGCGGATCGGAGACCGGCGTGGAGTTCACGGCGGCGACGCCGACCGAGACGGCCACCGTGCCCGCCACGACACCGGCTGCGACCCCGAGCCGGCGCCGCCGACGTACGACGCGGGCCCGCTGCCAGGCCTGAGTCGACCAGTCGGGCATCCTCTCCTCGGCCACCCGCTCGCGGAGCAGTTCGCGTAGGCGTTCCTGGGTCATGTCGACTCCTCCAGCAGGTCGGCGAGCTCCGGCGCGGCCTGCCGCAGCCGGGCCAGCGCCACATGGGTCTGGCTCTTCACGGTCCCGACCGAGACGCCGAGCGCCTCGGCGGTATCGCGCTCACTCAGGTCGTCGTAGAACCGCAGCACGACGGTCGCCCGCTGCTTCGGCGTCAGCTGGGCGAGCGCGCGGTCCAGGAGCAGCCGGCGGTCCACGGCCGGTCCGGGGCCGGCGGTCACCGTGCCGTCGCGTACGTCGAGCACCACCTCGCGGCGCCGGCGGCGCCACCACGAGATGTTGGTGCGCACGATCACCTGCCGCGCGTACGCATCCGGGTGCTGGTCGCGCAGCCGTGACCAGCGCAGTGCCACCTCGGTCAGCGCATGCTGGACGAGGTCCTCGGCCCGGTGGTGGTCGCCGCACAGCAGCACCGCCGTACGCAGCAGCGCCTGCTGCCGTTCGCTCGCCCATCGGGTGAACGACGCCGCGCCGTCCGGGTCCGTCACGGTCCTAGAACGTGCCACATGCCCGCGGGGTTGGGGCCCGGTCGCGGCGAGTTTTGTCGGCTAGCCGATGAAACTCGACCTTGGACGACGAAACTTCATCGTCCAAGCAAGAGTTTCGCCGGCCAGCCGATGAAACTCTCACCGAACCCGGGTCACACGAGCGGGTCGACCGTCCGGGGGTCGGTGGGTGTGGTCAGGTTGGTGCGGACCAGGCGGGTGTAGGTGCGCAGTTGCTTGGCGGTGGCGGGCTTGAGCTGCTTGCGCGGCGCGGCCTTGACCTGCTTCTGGAAGGTGCGCAGTGCGGGCACTGCGGTGCGCGCGCGGCCGGTCTTGATCCGGACCTCGACGCTGCGCCAGGTGGCCTTCAGGGTGCGGGCCAGCTGGGCCGAGATAGCCCGGTGCTGGCGAAACTTGGCCAGGAACTTCGCCATCGAGGTGTACGCCGCGGTCGCGGTGACGTTGCCGGTCACCGGTCCGGCGAAGGCCGGCTCGGTGGTCAGGTAGAGCACCCCACGCCGGTTGGCCACCATCGGCGGGAAGGCATAGCGGTGGGTCTGGCCGGAGGCCACCGGCACTGTCGCGGGCAGGGTCACCGTGACCCCGTCGATCGTGGCGTGCTTGACCACCGAGGCCGGCAGCCCGGTCTGCGAAAGGCTCAGCCGCGGACCGCTGGCGTTGGGTCCTTGGTTGCCGAGTCCAGGGTCGGACGACGATGGCGGGGTGACCTTGTGGGTGCCGTTGACGTAGGTGATGTCGTAGTCCGGGTTGACCGCTCCCGAGGCCACGATCGGATAGCTGCCGACCGGGCTGCCCGCGGGTGCGCCGGCGATCACCAGGCCCGGCAGGCTGGCCTGGGTGTCGCCGTTGGCCAGACCGGCGAAGGTCGCAGTGAACACCGGTGCCGGGTCGCCGTAGATCGTGGTCTTGTCGTCCGCGGTGATCCGCAGCGGCGCCTTGGTCACCTGGAGGGTGCCGGGGCGGAAGGTGATGGCGTAGTTGGGGTCGCTCGCGCCAGAAGCCGTGATCGGGTAGCTGCCCACGTGCGCCCCCGCGGACGGGCCCGTCAGCACCAGACCGGCGAGGTCGGCGGAGGTGTCGCCGTTGACCAGACCGTCGTACGTCGCGGTGAGGGTCGGCGCAGCCGCGCCGTAGGTCTGCCGCTGGTCGTCGGCCGCGATGGTCAGCGGCGCCCGGGTGATGGTGTGCGTCCCGGCCACGTAGCGGATGTCGTAGTTGGGGTCGACCGCACCCGAGGCGGTGATCGAGTAGCTCCCCGCATCGCTGCCCGCCAGCGGGCCGGTCAGGGTGAGCCCGGCGAGATCGTCCTGGGTGTCGCCGTTGACCAGCCCCTCGAACCGGGCGGTCAGCGTGGGCCCGGCCGCGCCGTACCTCGACTGCTGGTCCTCCACGGTGATCCTCAGCGGCGCCGGGGTGACGGTGTGGGTCCCGGCCACGTAGCTGATGTCGTAGTTGGGACTGATCGCACCCGAGGCGGTGATCGGGTAGGTCCCGGCATCGCTGCCCGCCGGCGCACCGGTGAGGGTCAGTTCGGCGATGTCGCCCTTCGTGTCGCCGTTGACCAGACCTTCGAACCGGGCCGTGAACGCCGGAGCGGCCGCGCCGTAACGCGACTGCGCGTCGTCCGCGGTAATCCGCAGCGGCGCCTTCCGCACCGTCAGCGTGCCGTCGACGAAGTCGTAGGCGTAGTTGGGGTTGGTCCCGCCCGACCCGCGCAGCGGGAAGCTGCCGGCCCCGGACGTCGCCGCCGGACCGTCGACGCGGATCCCGGTGATGTGCGCCAGGGTGTCGCCGTCGACCAGGCCCTCCACCGTGTAGCCGAAGTACGGGTTCCGGGCGCCGTAGGTCTTCGACGCGTCCGCGACCCGCACGATCAGTCTCGCGGGCAGGACTCGGTAGGTGCTCGAGGGGCCGTAGCTGATGTCGTACTTGGAACTCGTGGCCCCGGCGGCGGTGATCGGGTAGGTCCCCGCGTCGCTCAACGCTTGCGGACCGCTCAGCACCAGCCCCGTGATCGCCGCCTTCGTGTCGCCGTTGACCAGGCCGTCGAAGGTAGCGGTCAGGCCAGCCATCGGTGCGCCGTACGCCGAGGACGTGTCGTCAGGAGTGATTGTCAGCGGCGCCCGCCCGACGTCGAAGGCCCGCTGCACGTTGGGCGCAGCGGTGAAGAGCGGCGGTGCAGCCGCTTGCTTGGCGGTGACGGTGCAGCGTCCGATCCCGACCAGCTTGATGTCGGAACCGTTGAACCCGGTCGCCTGGCAGACCGACGCCGGGGCGGCGGTGTAGGTCACCGGCTGCCCCGACGGAGTCCCGGTGGCGGTCATGGGCACCGTCTCGCCGTACTTCCGGTTGTCGATCGCCGGAAAGGTGATCGAGGACGGTCCAGCGATGGTGGTCGTGAACGACGCCGTGCCGGTGCCACCACCCCAGTTGCTCGAGGTCACGGTGCCGTAGTAGACCCCCGGCTTGGCGTAGGTGTGCTTGCCGGTCAGCAGTACTTGGGAGGCCTTCTGGGGGTCGACCTTGCCGCTCAGTGGCGCGGATGGGTTGTCGAAGTTGATGACGTTCGGACCGGCCTCGGCCTGATCGCTGGTGCCGTCGCCCCAATCGATCTTGAACGCTTGGTTCTCGTGCACTCCGGGCAGCGTGATCGTCCCGGTCACCGAGACCGGGCGCCCGATCTCGCCCGAGCGGACCTGACACAGCGCCACCGTCTCCGTGCACTTCACCTGCGCCGTCACCTTCGGGGCCACCGGCGCCACCGTCACCGGAAAGGTCCGCACCGCCTTCTTGCCCGCTGCGTCGGTCGCGGTGAGCTCGACCTGGAAGGTCCCGGCCTGCTGCCAGATGTACCAGGGTCCCGCCCCGCCCGAAGGGGGGGTCGCGTACGACGGCAGCGGGCTGCCGTCGGGACCGATCACCGCCGTGATGCACGGCATCCCGCACCCGGTCCGCTGGAACCGCCACGAGTAGGTCACGTTGCCCGTCGCATTGGTCGGCGCGAACTCGTTGGCCCGGAACTCCACCGGCTTCCCGACCACCGGCGACTGCGTCAAGACCTTCGGCGACCCCACCGGCGCGAGGTAGGGCTGCAACCGCGCCGAATAGTTCTGGCCGTCGGCGCCGACGTACTCGATGTGGTCGTCGGTCCAGCAGGTGCCGTCCTCGTCGCAAGTTTCCGGGTCCAACGATGCACCCGACGAGGAGCCCTCGGCCTCCGGTCGGATGCCGATGAACTGATAGCCACCTGCGGAGTCCCGACGCAGCCATGTCATCCTGGCCTGGCCATCCCAATCCGTGTAGGCCAGCCGGAGCGACTTCGACAGCACCGACTGTCCCTTCTCGAACTGCGCCCGGTTCACGAACCATTGGCCCGCCACTCGGACCTTCTGCGTCGCCTCAACGCCCGGCACCGCCGTCTCGATCGACGCGAGCTGCTGCTGAGTCGACCCTCCTTGTCGCTGCACTACCCACGGGGGATCGGACGCCGACGCCGGCGCGATCGGCGGCGGGTTGAGGCACCCGGAGGGCTGGACCGGAGAGGTCTCCTGCTCGGCGTGGCCCAGCGGCACGAACTCCGGCTGCGTCACGTCCGCATCGAACGCCCAGGATGTCGGCGGCAGCGCGCCGTTGTCACACGTCCGCGTCCAGTCCAACGTCTGCATCGTGGCGCCGTCGAACATCATGAAGAGGCTGGTCAAGCCTTCCGGAGTGCCGGCCAACTGTGCCGCATCCACCTCGATGTCCCGTGCACCGACCACCAGTTGCGCCAACTTGCCCGGCAAGGCCGCCTCGTCGGCCACGTTGATCCCCAGGACGATGGCCGCCACCACTGACGCCACCACGATGAGGACCGCATTCACACCGAAGATCAGGAACGGGATCGTGAACGGCACCGCGATGCTCAGTGTGCCCGACAGCCACAGCCCGTACACGGCCCCGAGAGTGGACGCATAGACGGAGGCTGGCGCGATGTACATGGACAGCTCCACAAAGAACAGAGCCACATAGGCGACTGTTTGAGCGATCGCTGGGACGACGCTCGTCAGGCCTTGATGTCGTCCTGGCTGGCGCCGGAGTACACCAGCTGCCAGTAGGCTCGCACATCCATCCCCGCCCACCGGGCATACTCCGCCCCGGCCGCCTGGGCGGCGTACTGCGCCTGCTTGGTGGCGACTTCTCCACCCATCCAGACGGCCACGAGCCGCTGCTCGGCGGTGCGCTCTGCGGCCGGGGTCTGGACGGCTTCCATCACCAGGATCCACAGCTCGGCCAACGCATCGTGTCGACCCCAGCTGAGCACCGCCTCGCGATCGCTGGCGGGCAGGTCGTGATGGGCGAAGGTGTTGGCGATCGCTTTCTCCTGCAACGCCTCCAGCGCGGCCCGGGTCGCCGGGTCCGCTGCAGCCAACGCACCAGGCGACCACAGCCCGGTCGGTGTGGCCGACGCGTGACAGTCCACCCCGTAGACCGGGCACGGCGGCGGGACCGCCACGATGCCGTCGCCCGACGGTTCGACGGGCGCAGCAACCGGCGCAGCTGCGGCCCGGGCCGGGGAGCCCAGCCCCGGCAGCCCCGCGACCAGCGCGCTCAGCACCACGACGAACACCACGGGAAGCAACAGTCGCCGCGGCCGTGCCGCGGTAATGCGCCAAACGCGCACGCCAACTCCTCGAGCCCAGACGGGGCCGGCCTGCCCCTCCCACGACTATGCAAAGCGCGCACGCCGCGCGATCGACACACCGTGCACAGCCCTTGCCCGAGGGCGCACACCTACAGATTCGAGCCCAACGCGGCAGCCACCAGCTCAGCGAACGGCGCGGCGGCGCGCGGGTCGACGTCGAGGTAGAGGCCCGGTTCGATCAGCTCCAGTTCGCTGACCACCCAGGCGTCCTGCCAGCGCATCACGTCGACCCGGGCGTACGCCGGCAGCCGGTGTCCTAGCCGACCGACGGCGGCGACCGCCTCCTGGGCCAGGGCGGCCCGCTCGGGGTCGAGGGGTACGGGTACGGAGCGGCCGCCGTACACCTCGTGCACCCGGACCTCGTCGCCGCCGGGCAGCTTGTCGACCTGCGAGACCGCTGCGCCGCCGAAGACGTAGATCGAGGTCTCCCCCACGGTGCGTACGGACTCGACCAGCGGCTGGACGACCCAGGGCGCGGGCGCGAGGAGCTGCAGCCGTTCATCGGCCAGGTCGCGGACCACCACCACGCCGAGACCGCTGGCGCCAACGCGGGGTTTGATCACGCTCGGACCCCAACGGTCGATGGCTTCGGGCAGACCGCTGACCAGGGTGCGGTCGTCGAGCAGCGCGGTCGGCACGCAGGGCAGCTGTTCGGCGAGCTCGACGAGGTAGGCCTTGTCGGCGTTCCAGGCGAACAGCTCGGCACCGTTGAGCAGCGTGGTCTGCGCCTCCACCTCGCGCGCCCAGCCGAGGAACCCCGCCGTACGTCGGTGGTAATCCCACGTGGACCGGACGGCGACCAGGTCGGCCGCGCCCCAGTCGACCTCGGGGTCGTCCCATTCGGCCCAGGCGCTGTCGATGCCGCATTCGGTCAGGGCCGCGGTGAGCAGGTCGCCGCCGGGTTCGCCCGCTGGCATCAGGTTGAAGGTCGCGAGGAGTACTCGGGGCACCTGATCGATTCTTCCCCCTGGCTGTTGCGGGGCGGCGGTGACGTATCAACCTCCCGAACGCCGCCACAGGTTGATTACCCACCGCGGCCGGGACCGCCAACGGCCAACCACGGTGGCGGTGACCTATCAACCTCCCGCGCGCTGCCACAGGTTGATTACCCACCGCCGCCCGGACCACCCCAGGCCATCCAGGCGGCGGTGACCTTTCAACTCTTCCCCGGACAACCTGTCGATTTCGTCGCACCTCGCCCGTCATCACGGTGACAAGTCCCAGCAACGTCGAGAGGATCACCACCATGACCGAGTACGTCGTCCTCCTGCCCGGTGACGAGGCCCAGTGGGAGCGGACGCCCCAGGCGGACAAGGAAGCCATGTACGCCATCCACCGCGAGTTCGCGCAAGCCCTCGAGGAGCGCGGCCACAAGGTGACCGGCGGCAGCGAGCTCGCGCACTCCCGCGAGGCGAAGGTGCTGCGCACCGACCCCGCAGGCAACCACACCGTCACCGACGGGCCCTACGCCGAGACCGTGGAGCAGCTCACCGGCTTCTACATCGTTCAGTCCGACGACCTCGACGATCTCATCGAGGTCTGCAAGATCCTCGGCCGCGGCGAGGGCGCGATCGAGATCCGCGCCGCGGCGGGCGGGTCAAGCTCGTGAGGTTCCTGTTGCTGATGGCCGAGGCCGATCACTTCAACAAGTGGGAGGCGGCCGACGACGCGCACCGCGAGCGGGTGTACGCCGACTTCCACGCCTTCGACGAGGCGGTGAAGACCCGCGGCAGCATCGTCGGCGGGGATGCGCTCGACCGGCCCGCGACCGCGCGTACCGTGCGCCCGGGGGACGACCGCCCGGTGACCGACGGCCCGTACGCCGAGACGGTTGAGCAGATCGGCGGGTTCTACCTGCTCGACGTGCCCGACCTGGAGGCGGCGGTCGAGCTCGCCGCACTGCTCCCCCGTGAATACACCGTCGAGGTCCGGCCCACCCTCGAGGTGGCGATGTGAGGTTCCTCGTGCTGCTCGCCTCGCCCGACCACTTCGACCGCTGGGATGCGGCCGACGAGGAGGAGCGGGAGGCCGCCTTCGCGGCGTACCGCGCCTTCGGGCAGGCGGTGCGCGAGCGAGGCACTCTGCTGCTCGGCGATGCCCTGCACCGACCGGACACGGCCCGCACGGTCGGGCCCGGCGATGCCCGGCCGGTGACGGACGGACCGTTCGCGGAGACCGTGGAGCAGTTGGGCGGCTTCTACCTGGTCGACCTCCCGGATCACGCGACCGCGGTCGAGCTGGCGAAGCTGCTGCCGGACGACTGCTCGGTCGAGGTCCGGCCGGTGCTCGAGGTCGACTTCTGACCCACATCTCGACCCAGGAGGCGCTCGACGCGGCACTGCGCGACGAGTGGGGCCGGCTGCTGGCCCTGCTCGTGGCGCGGTACCGCCGACTCGACCTGGCCGAGGACGGCCTGGCCGACGCCTTCGAGGCCGCGGCCCGGGCCTGGCCCACCGACGGGGTGCCGGCCAACCCCGCGGCCTGGCTGCTGGTCGCCGCGCGGCGGCGGATCACCGACCGGCTGCGTGCCGAGGCGGTGGCCAACCGCCGACTGCCATTGCTGGTGGTCGAGAACGATCTCGCCGAGGAGGCGCAGCGCACCATGGCCGACCCCGGAGAGCGCGGCGGCGTCGCCGACGAGCGACTCCGGCTGGTGCTGCTGTGCGCGCACCCGACGCTGCCCCGCGACGCGGCCGCCGCGCTGACGTTGCGGCTCGTGCTCGGCGTCTCGACCGAGGACCTGGCCCGGCTGTTCCTGGTCCGGACCTCGACCATGGCGGCCCGGCTGACCCGGGCCCGCAAGCGGCTGGCCGGCGAGTCCTTCGCCGTCCCGGTCGGTCCCGAGCTCGTCGACCGGGTGCGCGTGGTCTCCGACGTCGCCTACCTCGCCTTCACCGCGGGCTACGCGCCGGGCTCCGGAGCCGACGTATTGCGATCCGACGTCGCGGGCGAGGCGATCCGGTTGGTCCGCGTGCTCCGCGAACTGCTGCCCGAGCCGGACCCCGAGGTCGACGCCCTGCTCGCCCTCATGCTCCTCCAGCACTCCCGCCGCGACGCCCGCGTCGCCGACGGTCGCCTGGTGCTGCTGCCCGACCAGGACCGTTCGCGCTGGCGTGGCCCGGAGATCGCCGAGGCGATCGAGCTGCTCACCCCGCTGGCGCACGCCCCGCCGTCGCCGTACCTGCTCCAGGCACTCATCGCCGCCGAGCACGCCATCGCGCCTTCTGCGGACGAGACCGACTGGGCCCGTGTGGTGGCGAGGTACGACGAACTGCTGGCCCTCGCGGACTCGCCGGTGGTCCGGCTCAACCGGGCCGTCGCGGTCGGCGAGGCCGACGGACCTCTGGCCGGCCTCGCCGCACTGGAGGGGCTGACCGAGCGCGAACTGCCCGGACACCGGCTGCCGGCCGCCCGCGCCGAGCTGCTGGCCCGCGCCGCACGACCGGTCGAGGCCGCGGCGGCGTACGACGACGCGCTCGCCCGCTGCGGCAACGAAGCGGAGCTGGCCCATCTGGAGGCGCGACGCGCCGAACTGCCCGAGCGGTGAGCCCACCTCCGCCTCTCCGCAGTGGAGAATGGGACCGATGCGACTGTTCGCCGCCCTCGTCCCGCCCCCCGACGTGCTCACCGGGGTGCGGGCTGTTGTCGACTCGGTGGTGGCGGCACCCGAGCGGCCGGTCGGGTCCGGCCCGCCCGGCCGGCACCGACTGAGCCGGCGGCGCCAGGCGGTCGAGGAGGCGGTCCCGCCTGCCCCGACCGGACCGATGCTCGACCTCGTCGCAGCGGAAGCCATGCAGCTGCCGATCGCCAAGTTCGGCAACCTCGCCCTCAACGACGCCACCCGGCTCGCCGACGCACTCGACCGCGACGCCCACGGCTGGGCCACACCCCGGCTGCGTCTGGCCGGCGGCCTCGCGCTCGAACCCGAGGGCGACTACTCGGTCTGGGTCAAGCTCGCCGGTGACGTCGACACCCTCGCGACCGTGCGCCACGGCCTGACCCGGGTCGCCCAGGGGCTGCACTTCTTCGTCGACCGGCGGGTCTTCCGCCCCGAGGTGCAGGTCGGGATGATCAACGACCGCACCACCGCGCCGTACCTCGAGGAACTGCTCGCCGCACTCGACGCCTTCGAGAGCGCCGCGTGGTGGCAGACCACCGTGTCGCTGCTGGTCCCCACCGACCAGGGGCCGGGTCGGGCGCCGTTCAAGACCTTCCGCGACATCCCGCTAGGACCCGCAGTCGAGCACTAGCTATTTACCCCGGCGAGTTTCGGCCCCGAGTCCGCGGCGACGCTCGCTCCGCTCGCCGGTGCCTTCGCTCGCTGACGCTCACTCGGCACTGTCGCCACGGCCATCGGGGCCGATCACCGGGCGCGCGGCTCCGCCGCGACAAACCGGGTCGCTGCGCTCCCTCCCATTGAGGAAGTCGCCCGCGTATCCGGTCACGCGCTGGGGGCGAGCACCTCGTCGGGGCCAACCTCGGGCTCTACCGGCTGCGCGGCCAGCTTGTGCCGGTCGGGTGAGCGCCGGTTGACGCGAACCGCTTCGAGGAGCTGCTCGAGCGGCATCGGCCGGTAGAGCAGGTAGCCCTGGACCAGGGGCGCGCCCACGTGGTCGCGGACGGCGTCCAGTTGCCCGGGCCGTTCGATGCCCTCGACGACGACGTCGAGGCCGAGCGCCTCGCCCATCGTCACGACGGCACCGAGGACGGCGCGGGCGCGGTCGTCGCTGTCGATGTTCTGCGAGAGCGTGGCGTCGGTCTTGACGACGTGCGCCGGGAGTTCGTGCAGGTAGCTGATCGAGGAGAACCCGACGCCGAAGTCGTCGATCGCGAACCGGACGCCGAGGGCGGCGATGACCCGCATCGCCTCGATCACCTCGACGTCGTCGCCGATCCCCTGGCGCTCGGTGATCTCGAGGACGAGCGCGGTCTTGCCCATGCCTCGTACGGCGCGCTGGACGGCGCCGACGAAGTCGGGGTCGCGCAGTTGGCGTGCGGAGATGTTGACGCTGATCGAGATGGAGCCGCCGGCGGCCTCGCGCAGTGAGTGCGCGTCGCGGGTCACCGTGTCGAGCACGTGCTGACCCAGCGGCACGATCAGCCCGGTGTCCTCGGCGAGCCGGATGAAGACGTCGGTCGGCACCGTGCTGCCGTTGAGGGTCCACCGCACGAGCGCCTCGGCACCGGCGATCCGGCCGGTCCGCGGCGCGACCACGGGCTGGTAGACCACGTGCAGGTCGCCGCGCTCGATCGCCTTGCGCAGCTCCTCGACCAGTTCGAGCTTCTCCAGCCGGGCCCGGCCGATCGACGGCTCGTACTCGACGTGCTGGGCCTTGCCGCGCCCCTTCGCCTCGTACATCGCCAGATCGGCCTGGCGCAGCAGTGCCTCGCCGGACTCGCTGCCGTCGCCGTACGCGATGCCGATCGAGGCGCCGAGCGGGACGGTGTGGCCGGAGACCTCGACACCGCGGGTGAGCGAGGCCAGGATCCGGTCGCTGATCTCGACGACCATGCCGACCGTGACGTCCTCGAGCAGGACCGCGAACTCGTCGCCGCCGAGCCGGGCCACCGTGTCGCTGTCGCGGGTGCAGGCCACCAGCCGGCGCGCCACCTCGACCAGGACCTGGTCACCGGCGGCGTGGCCGAACCGATCGTTGACCGGCTTGAAGGCATCGAGGTCGATGAAGAGCAGGGCCACCCTGGTGTCGCGGCGGCGGGCCAGGTGGAGTGCGTGCGCGACCCGGTCGAGAAGGATGCCGCGGTTGGGCAGATCGGTCAGGGGATCGTGGCGTGCGTAGTGGACCATGTCGGAGGTCAGTTGGATCCGGGCGAACGCGTCCGCGCAGACCACGGCCAGCGCATCCAGCGCATGCTGGTCGGCGCCCACGGTCGAGCGGGCCCGATCGCGGGCCGGGGCCACCACCCAGAGCGCGTCCTTGCCGCGGCGGACCTGCGCACCGATCTCGTAGGAGAGCGGCGGCGAGGGCCGCACTTCGACGTCGCGGAGCCGGGTGAGCCGGCGAGCGTCGTGCAGCAGCGCCTCGATGATCGGGTCCGCCTCGTGCAACGCCTGGACCCGGACCGCCGCTTCAAGGAGCACGGTCAGCCGGCGGGAGTTCTCCCGGCCGCGGGTGACGGCACGCGTGGCGAGCAGCAAGGTGACCAGCGGGACGACCAGCAGGGTGAGCATCCACCAGGGGCTGGTGCGGAGCAGGACCGCGGCGAGGTAGCCGAGCAGGTCGAACGGCACGAACGCCGCCACCGCCAGCCAGGTGCCGGGTCGCACGAGGTGGGTGCGTACGGGCGTGCCGGAGTCGAGCGCGACCGAGAACGCCGAGACGACGTAGTCGACGAAGAAGTAGACGACGGCGGCGGCCACCGTGGCGACCAGCTCCTGCGGCGTACCGGTCTCGGGACCGCGCCCGAGGTGCAGCACGAGGGCCGCACTGGCGCCCGCGAGGATGCCGACGCCGATGTTGAAGACGACGGCGACGATGCGCTTGCCGGAGATCACCTGTGTCGCGATCACCGCCAGGCCCCAGATCGCGAGCGCGGCGCCGGGCTCGAAGGTGATCAGCAGGAACAGCAGCACGCTCGAGTCGAAGCCGATCTCGATGCCGCCGTCCTCGTTGTCGAGGACCATCGGGAACCGGGCCACCAGGACCACGAGCGGGACGCAGACCAGCGCCGCGACGGCGACCTCCCAGCCACCCGCCAGGGCGCTCGGGATCGACGCCACGAGCACGGCCAGGCCGAGCACGCACAGCGTCAGGTCGAAGCGCCAGCTGGGCGATTCGCGCAGCCGCGTCCGGTGGTTGGCCATGATCTCCTCAGCCGCATCGAGTGGGTCTGACCAGTATCGAGCGCCGGCGCCTCCCGCGAGGCCGAATGGCAAGACTGGCCGGTCCTAGGCACGCAGCCTCACCCGACCGGGTGAGGCCGGCGGTGACCGAACGGCTCACCGTCCTCCAGACCCAGCGCCACCAGGAGCGAGGGCAGCAGGGCCTTCGCCGTGCGCCGATAGCCGGCCGCGCTGGGGTGGAACCGGTCCAGACTGAACATCTCGTCTGGGTTGGTGACGAAGAACGGGCCGACCACATGGGCGAGCGATACGGCGTGCGCGCCGGCCCGGACCGCCGCGGTGGCCTGAGCCTGCGCCAACTGGCGCGAGGCCCGGCCGGCCAGCGCCCGCAGGGGCTGTGGCAGGGGGCCGAGCGCGGCCAGGTCGGGGCAGGTGCCGACCACGACCTCGGCCCCGCGCTCGCGCAGCGCCGCGATCGCCGCCTCCAGGTGCCGCACCGACTCGGCGACCGGCACCCGGTGGGTCACGTCGTTGGCACCGACCACGATCACGGCGAGGTCGGGACGGTACGACGATGGCAGCGTGGCCAGTTGCGCGGCGAGCATCGACGACTCCGAGCCGACCTCGGCGACGGTGCGCAGCCGGACCGACCGCCGGGTGGCCTTGGCCAGCCTGCTGGCCAGCCGCGCGCCCAGGGTCTCCTTGGGGAGTTCGGCGCCGAGCCCGGCCGCGATGGAGTCGCCGAGGAGTAGCAGGTCCAGCGCGGCGCCGTACTTCTTCTGATACCGCTTGTCGGCGTCGAGCGCCTGCTCGCCCAGCGGCTTCCCGATCAGCCGGCGAGCGAGCGCCGCCTGGCGGCGCAGCAGCAACCGGCCGGCGAACAGCACGCCGGCGACGAAGGCCAACGACGCCAGGGCGGTACGACGCACGCTCCCCTTTGTGACAGGGCGCGATGAACGCCCGGCTAACCTCCGGCGACCGCGGGGATGACCGAGATCTGGCTGCCGTCGGGGGTCGGGGTCGCCAGGTCGTCGAGGAACCGCACGTCGTCGTTGCCGACGTAGACGTTGACGAACCGGCGCAGTGCACCCTGGTCGTCGAGGATCCGGCCCTTGATGCCGGCGTAGTTGCGGTCGAGGTCGTCGAGGACCTCGGCCAGGGTGCTGCCGTCGGCGGTGACCTCGGAGGCGCCTTCGGTGTAGGTGCGCAGGATGGTCGGGATACGGACGGTGGCGGTCACTCGTGGTCTCCTCGTGGGTGCTGGGGATCAGGCCAGTCCGGTGGCGCTGAACGCGGCGTACGTCGGCTCGATGGTCGCGGCCGGGCCGACGGAGCCGGACACGGCGTCCAGCGTCTTGAGGCCGTGGCCGGTGTTGATGACGACGGTCTCGAGCTCGGGGTCGAGCTTGCCGGTCTCGACGAGCTTCTTGAGCACGCCGACCGTGGTGCCGCCAGCGGTCTCGGTGAAGATGCCCTCGGTGCGGGCGAGCAGCACGATGCCCTCACGGACCTCGTCGTCGGAGATGTCCTCGACCGCCCCGCCGGTCTCGCGGCAGATGTCGAGCACGTAGATCCCGTCGGCGGGGTTGCCGATGGCCAGGCTCTTGGCGATGGTGTCGGGCTTGACCGGGCGGATCGCGTCGGTGTTGTTCTTGTAGGCGACCGAGACCGGCGAGCAGCCGGTCGCCTGGGCGCCGAAGACCTTGTAGGGCTTGTCCTCGACCAGCCCGAGCTTGATCAGCTCCTGGAACGCCTTGTGCACCTTGGTCAGCTGCGAGCCCGAGGCCACGGGGATCACGATCTGGTCGGGCAGCCGCCAGCCGAGCTGCTCGGCGATCTCGTAGCCCAGGGTCTTCGAGCCCTCGGCGTAGTAGGGGCGGACGTTGACGTTGACGAACGCCCAGCCGTCCTCCTCACCGGCGATCTCCGAGGCGAGCTTGTTGACGTCGTCATAGTTGCCGTTGACCGCGACCAGTTGCTCGGTGAAGACGGCGGAGTTGACCTGCTTGGGCTGCTCGAGGTTGCTCGGGATGAAGACCACGGTCTTGATCCCGGCGCGGGCGCCGGCCGCGGCCACCGCGTTGGCGAGGTTGCCGGTGCTGGGGCAGGCGAAGACCTTGCTGCCCAGCTCGCGGGCCGCGCTGAGTGCGCACGCGACGACGCGGTCCTTGAAGGAGTTGGTGGGGTTGGTGGAGTCGTCCTTGACCCAGAGCTTGGCGATCCCGAGCTCGCGGCCGAGGTTGTGCGCCTCGAGCAGTCGGGTGAAGCCGGGCTCGGTGTTGGGGCTCTGCTCGATGTCGGTCGGGACCGGCAGCAGCGCCTTGTAGCGCCAGATGTTGCGCGGTCCGGCCTCGATCTCCTCCCGGGTCACCCGCGGGAAGTCGTAGGCGATCTCGAGCGGCCCGAAACACTCGGGACAGGCGTAGAACGGCCCAAGGTCGACCTGGTGGCCGCACTCGCGACAGGACAGCGCGGTGGCATGGCCGAAGGCGCCCTCGCGCAGTGACTTCTTTTCGGCGACGGCGATGCTCATGGTGTCCTCCTCATCTCTCCGGGCGACCTTCGCTCCGGACGGAATTGGCACCTTCCCGCGCAGACCTGCGCGGCGGTTGCCGGGACGTCGTAGGGCCGTTTCCCTCAGTCCCTCTGGATGATGAGCACCACTGTACGCCCGGCCGTCTCAACATGCGTACGCCGGTCCCGGGATGTGGACTCCACTCCCCGGGACCGGCGCACCTTCCAGCCGGCGTCTACGCGGCCGTCGCGGCCTCGTCTTCCGCGCGGCCCGCGCCCGCTGGGGTCAGCGCACCCCGGACGACGTCGAGGACGTCGCCCACGATGTGCACGGTGAGGGCGTCGCGGACCTCGGCGGGTACGTCGTCGAGATCGGGCTCGTTGCGCAGCGGCACGAAGACCTCGGTGAGGCCGGCCCGCTGGGCGGCGAGCAGCTTCTGCTTCAGGCCACCGATCGGGAGGACCCGGCCGTTGAGCGTGACCTCGCCGGTCATCCCCACCTCCGAGCGGACCGGACGCCCGGTCGCGAGCGACGTGAGCGCGGTGACCATGGTGATGCCGGCCGACGGACCGTCCTTGGGTGTCGCTCCCGCGGGCACGTGCACGTGGATGGCCTTGCCCTCGAAGTACGCCGGGTCGACCCCGAGCTCGGCCGCGTGCGACTTCACGAAGGTCAGCGCGATCTGCGCCGACTCCTTCATCACGTCGCCGAGCTGACCGGTGAGGGTGAGACCGGCAGTGCCTTCGTGGGCGGACGCCTCGATGAACAGCACGTCACCACCGAGTCCGGTCACCGCCAGGCCCGTGGCCACGCCCGGGACGGACGTGCGCTCCGCCGACTCCGGCGTGAACCGCGGCCGGCCGAGCAGCTCCTTGAGGTCCGGCTCGTCGACGTCGACCCGGCCCTCAGGTCCGGCGTCGCCGACCGCGAGCTTGGTCGCCGCCTTGCGCAGCGCCTTCGCGATGAGCCGCTCCATCTGCCGGACGCCCGCCTCACGGGTGTAGTTGGCGGCCAGCTCCCGCAGGGCGGCATCGGTCACCGTCACCTCGTCGGCGGTCAGCGCCGCGCGCTCCAGCTGCCGCGGCAGCAGGAAGTCGCGGGCGATGGCGACCTTGTCGTCCTCGGTGTAGCCGTCGAGGGTGACCAGCTCCATTCGGTCGAGCAGCGCCGACGGGATCTGCTCGACCACGTTGGCCGTGGCGATGAACAGCACGTCGGAGAGGTCCAGATCGAGCTCGAGGTAGTGGTCGCGGAAGGTGTGGTTCTGCGCCGGGTCGAGGACCTCCAGCAGCGCCGCCGCGGGGTCCCCGCGGTAGTCGGCGCCGAGCTTGTCGACCTCGTCGAGGAGGACGACCGGGTTCATCGAGCCGGCCTCCTTGATGGCCCGGACGATCCGGCCGGGCAGCGCGCCGACGTACGTGCGCCGGTGCCCGCGGATCTCGGCCTCGTCACGGACGCCACCCAGCGCGACCCGCACGAACTTCCGGCCCATGGCGCGGGCCACGGACTCACCCAGCGATGTCTTGCCGACGCCGGGAGGGCCCGCGAGCAGGATCACCGCACCGGAGCCGCGGCCGCCGATCACCTGAAGCCCGCGCTCGGAGCGCCGGGCCCGGACCGCGAGGTATTCGACGATCCGCTCCTTGACCTCGTCGAGGCCGTGGTGGTCGGCGTCGAGCACCGCGCGGGCGCCGGCGACGTCGTTGACGTCATCCGTGGTGACCGCCCAGGGCAGCTCCAGGACGGTGTCGAGCCAGGTCCGGATCCAGGCCGCCTCGGGGTTCTGCTCGCTGGAGCGCTCGAGCTTGTCGACCTCCTTGAGCATCGCCGCACGCACGTCGTCGGGCACCTCGGCCGCCTCGACCCGTCCGCGGTAGTCGTCGGCGCCCTCGGGCTCGCCCTCGCCGAGCTCCTTGCGGATCGCCGCCAGCTGCTGGCGGAGCAGGAACTCGCGCTGGGACTTCTCCATCCCCTCGCGAACGTCCTCGCTGATCTTGTCGGTGACCTCGGCCTCGGCGAGGTGGTCACGGGTCCAGCCGATCAGGGTCTCCAGCCGCTTCTCGACGTCCGGCTCCTCGAGCAGCTCACGCTTCTGCTCGTCGGTGAGGTACGGCGCCCAGCCGGCCGCGTCCGCGATCAGGCTGGGGTCGGTCATCTGGTGGACCTGGTCGATGATCTGCCACGCCTCGCGGCGCTGGAGCACCGCGACCACGAGCCGCTTGTACTCCTCGGCCAGCTCACGGGTGTGCTCGCTGACGGTCTCCTCGACCGGCTCGACCTCCACCCACAGGGCGGCGCCGGGTCCGGTGACCCCGCTGCCGATCCGGGCGCGGCGGCCCGCACGCAGGACCGCGCCCGCGCCGCCGCCCATCATCCGGCCGACGCGCTCGACGCTCGCGACCACGCCGTACGACGCGTAGCGGTCCTCGAGCCGGGGAGCGAGCAGCAGTTCGCCGTCGGAGCTACTGCGGGCCGCGTCGACGGCAGCCTGCGCCGCTTCGTCGAGCGGGATGGGAACGACCATGCCGGGCAGGACCACGAGATCGGAGAGGAACAGCACCGGCAGCGCTGAACTCCGCGAAGAAGCTTGAGTCATGTCGGCTCAACTTCTGGTGCGCGGCCGGTGTTCCGGTGTTCGCTGTGGGCGAATCGCGGGGTCAGCCAGCGCGACTGACACCTCAGCGCACAGCGGTCAGCGGCTCCGAGGCGGACTGGGGGCGGGCGATCTGATAGCCCTGACCCAGCGGTACGCCGAGTTGGCGGAGCCGCTCGCGCTGCTCGTCGGTCTCGATGCCCTCGGCGCAGACCCGGGCCCGGCGCCGGGCCGCCCAGGAGAGCACGGAACCGAGCAGCGCGCGGTGTCGGGCCGAGTCCAGGTCGTGCACGATGGACATGTCGATCTTGACGATCTCCGGCTCGAGCAGCTCCAGCCGGGCCATGTCGGAGTAGCCGGTGCCCCAATCGTCGACGGCGATGAAGGCGCCGCGCTCGCGGTACTCACGCACCGCGGACTGCACGGCTTCGAGCAACTCGCCGTCGGCTGGGCTGTCGGTGTGCTCGGTGATCTCGAGGATCATGCCGGTCAGGTCCCCCGACAGCGCGGCGGCGATCCGCGGCGCCGCGAGCGAGCCGATGTCGACGTTCACCGAGAGCAGCAGGTCGGGCAACGCGACGTTCCGCGCGGCGATGATCGCCTCGGCCTCGAGCTCGGCGAGCCGGCCGAGTGCGCGGGCGTGCTCGAAGACCTCCTGCGGGCCGGCGTCCGGGAACCGGCTCAACGCCTCGACCGCGACCATCTCGCCGGTGTCCAGCTCCACGATCGGCTGCAGGACGACGCGGGGCTTGGGCAGCACGAGGCTCGCCGGCGCGGACGGGGCGACGCACACGCGGTTCCGGCCCCCTCGCTTGGCCTGGTAGAGCGCCCGGTCTGCCGCCGAGACGGTGACCCCGGGCTCCATGCCGTCGCGCCACGTGGCCACACCGGCCGAGAAGGTCTGGCCGTGCGGCGTACTCGCCATCATCTCCTGGACCCTGGCCCGAGCCGCCTCACCGTCGTGGTCGGGCAGCAGCAGCGCGAACTCCTCGCCGCCGACCCGCGCCAGCACTTCGCCAGCACGCAGGTGCTGGCTCCACGCCGCGGTCGCCTCCTTGAGCAGCCGGTCCCCGGCGGGGTGACCGTGCTGGTCGTTGTAGGCCTTGAAGTAGTCGAGGTCCAGCACCGCGACGGCCAGCGGCTGGTCCAGCTCCCGGGCCGTGGTGCAGGCCCGGGCGAGCTGGTAGTCCCACGAGCGCCGGTTCGCCACCCCGGTGAGCGCGTCCGAGCGGGCCAATGCCGCGAGCTGGGTCGCTTGGGCGCGTACGACGTTCAGGAGACCCGCCATCCGGGCGAGGACGAGCAGCGAGAGGACCGCCGAGCCGGCGGCGACCACCGGCCAGGACTGCGGGCCCCCGCCCGAGAGTCCGTCCAGCATCAGCGCCACGGCCGGCAGCACCAATCCGCAGGAGAGCACCACGAGCCGACGGAGCGGGTCGACGACGACGTCCTCGAGCCCGGGCACGGGTTCGGCGAGATCGTTGAGCGACCGGTCCCACGTCGACCCGGCGATGCAGATGTACCCGGCCAGCCACAGCAGGTCGTTGGTGATCTGCGAGGCGGCGCTGCCGGTGACCGTGGTGGTCACCGTGTAGTACGCGTCGCCCACGCAGATGAGTGCAAGGGCCGCGAGGAGCAACCGGAACGACGTCGTACGCGCGCTCGGCGTGGCCCAGAACCGGACCAGGATCCCGATCAGCAGGATGTCGGCGATCGGGTAGAACGCGCTGGTCATCTTGCCCAGCAGGCTCAGGCTCGAGTCGGCGCCGATCGGCGCCAGCACGAAGACGCCCGCGATCACGGTGACGCCGGTGGCCACGATGGCGGCGTCGAGTACGGCGGCGATGTCGCCGCGACCTCCGCGCCGGCGCACCATGCGCACGAGGCCGGCCGCCATCAGCCCGTAGGCGACGAGGTAGACCGCGTCGGCCGGACCCGGGTACCCCTCGAACCCGACCAGCCCCTGGAGCGAGAACAGAGCGTCGCCGATCACCCAGCCCAGGAAGCCGGCGAGCAGCAGCAGCCAGCCGCGCTCCCGGCGCCGCGAGTTCTGCTGCAGCCCGATGAACGCCGCCACCACGCAGAGCAGCCCGACGAGTGAGAAAACGGCGTCGCGCGCAGGCCCCGCGGGCAGGAAGGCATAGCCGACGGTCAACACGACCAACGGCGCCATCACCGTGGTGGGTCGACTGCGGAGCGGCACCTCACCATGGTCGCGGTCGGGGCGAGATCACACTGACGAATGCGGAAAGTTGGGGCTGGTGCCCCGCGCGGCTCCGGGTCAGGCCCGCAGCGCGGCAGCGTCCGCGGTCAGCTGTCGCAGCAGGGCCAGGACGCCCTCGGGCCCGTTCACCAGAACGTCGGAGCGCGCGACCAGCGCACTCTCCTCGTCGGAGGCGGAACAGACCAGGAGCGTGGGCATACCGCTCTTGGCCAGCGCCGCGACCGCCTCGAACGCCTCGACGTCGCCGAGGTCGTCACCGACGAAGACGAAACCGCCCGCCTGCAGTTCCTCCACGAGCGTCTCGACCACGATCCCCTTGTGTACGCCGGGGGACCGGATCTCGATCACCTGCTTCCCCGGTTCGACGACCAGGTCATGGCGCGCCGCCTGCTCGCGGAGCGCCGGCAGCAGCGAGTCGTACGTCGACGCGGGGTCGGGCAGCCGGCGGGTGTGTACGGCGACGGCAAGCCCCTTCTCCTCGATGTGCGCCTTCTCCGCGCCGTACCGACGCAGCAGCCGCGGCAGGTCGGCAGTGAACGACGCGAGGCCGTGCGGCGGCATCGGCGAGATCACCCGCCGGTTGGTGGAGCTCCACCGCTCGTTGCCGTACTGGCCGAACAGGTAGAGCTCCTTGCCGGCATCCCCGATCGCGTTGCCCACCTGCTCGAGGCCGCCGAGGTCGAGCGCCTGCCGGGCCGGACGGCCGGTCACCACCGCGACCGCGAGCACCTGCGCGGCCAGCGCCTCGAGCACGCCACCGGCCTCGGGATGGATGTGGGCCGCCTCCGGATCCTCCACGATCGGCGCCAAGGTGCCATCGAAGTCGAGGCCGACGACGGCCTCCGCGGCGGCTCGGACCAGGACGGCGTACCTCTGCTCGCCCTCCTCCGAGGTGAACTCCATGGTCGTACCCCATCACATCCCGGGTGGTGGCCGAGTGGGGTGTCGGAATCCCAACATCTGTTGGGATCCCTGACCTTCTGGCCCGTTGCAATGCCCGAGAAGCTCAGGAAACACCCTAGAAGCTGGGGCTTCGGGTCAGTCGAGTGGCCCGGTGAGGATGACCGTGAGTCGGTCGAGGCGCATGGGGTCGACCGCGGGGAGGGTCCGCTGGATGCCGAGGTCGAGGGCGAGCTGCTTGCCCTCGCGCTCGAGCCGCTTGGGGTAGTAGACCGTCGAGGCGGGGATGGTGCCGTACCAGTTGTCGGAGCCGACGACCTGCCAGCCGATCTGGCTGGCCTGGGCGGCGACCCGGCCGGCGAGGCCACTGACGTTGGAGTTGTTGAAGACGACGACGTAGACCTTGGAACGGTCGATCTTGGGCTTCCGGGGCTTGGGGGCCTGGCTCGCGGGAGGGGGCGGGTCGGTGGTCGGCGACTCGCTGGCCTCGGGCTGGGAGATCGTGGTGATCTCCTTCTCATCCGGGGCGCTGTCGCGGGTGGCGACGAAGGCGATCGCAGCCATCGCCACCGCGAGGACGCTGAGGATCACCACGGGCGAGGGGAAGACCACGCCGCGCTGGTCGCGTGCGTGCCGCCGAGCGAGCATGCGCTAAACCTCGAAGCCGAGCCGCCGGGCCGAGCGCTGACGCTGGCGCGCGGCGCGGAGCCGGCGCAGCCGGCGGACCAGCAGCGGATCGGCCTCCAGGGCCTCGGGGCGGTCGATGAGCGCGTTGAGGACCTGGTAGTAGCGGGTCGAGGACATGTCGAACTTCTCGCGGACCGCGGTCTCCTTGGCTCCGGCGTACTTCCACCAGTGCCGCTCGAACTCGAGGATCTCGCGGTCTCGGTCGCTGAGGGACGGGTGGTCCCCCACCTGACCTGCGTCAGGGCGTCCGACGTTCGCGGCATCCATGCCGGCCATCGTACGCACCGAATCACACCGATGTCATTCAGGCGCACCCGGCGTGCCGGAGTGGAGACTCTGGCCCATGACCGTCACCCGCTGGGGGATTATCGCCCCCGGGCGCATCGCCCACACCTTCACCCAGGACCTCCGGCTGGTGCCGGATGCCGAGCTCGCCGCGGTGGGATCGCGCTCGCTCGACCGCGCCGAAGCCTTCGCCCGCGAGTACGACATCGCGCGCGCCTATGGCTCGTACGCCGACCTGCTCGCCGACCCGGGAGTCGATGCGGTCTACATCGCCTCGCCGCACGCCCTGCACGTCGGGCAGGTCACCGCCGCGCTGGAGGCCGGCAAGCACGTCCTCTGCGAGAAGCCCCTGACGCTGCGCGCCTCGGACGCCGAGGCGCTGTTCGCGCTCGCCGTACGCCACGAACGGCTGCTCATGGAGGCGATGTGGACGGCCTGCCATCCCGTGATCCGGGACCTGGCCCGGCGGCTGCGGGCCGGTGAGTTCGGGACGCCCCGCCAACTGCACGCCGAACTGGGCTTCGTGGTCGACACCCAGCCCACCGACCGGCTGCTCGACGTCGACATGGGCGCCGGCGCGCTGCTCGACATGGGCATCTATCCGCTGACCTTCGCCCACCTCATGCTGGGTGAGGCCGAGCGGCTCACGGGGAGCGCCGTGGTGACCGACGCCGGTGTCGACCTCGACATCGCGGTCGCAGGTCGCTACCCCGGCGACGCCGTCGCCACCCTCACCGCCTCGATGACCTCGTGGTCGTCGCGCCGCGCCGAGATCGCGACGGACCGGGGCCGGCTCGTGCTGGAGGACTTCCACCACCCGACCGAGGTGACCTACACGCCGACCGCCGTCGGCGGGACCAACGACGATGTCGACCGCGGCCGCAGCGTCGTCGTCGAGTGCGCTGAGCCGGTGATCGGCCGCGGGTACGCCCACGAGGCGATCGAGCTGCAGCGCTGCCTGGCCGAGGGGCTGCTGGAGAGCCCACTGCTGCCGCACGCTCAGACCCTCACGATCCTGCGCCAGATGGACGAGCTGCGCGCCCAGGTCGGGGTGCGGTACGCCGGCGACTAGTGCACCGACTCAGCCAGCCTGCAGGAACCGGACGACGGCCAGCACCCGCCGGTGCTGGGCGTCGTCGGGCAGCAGTCCGAGCTTGGCGAAGATCCGTTGGGTGTGCTTCTCGACGCCGCCCTCGGTCACCACGAGCTCGGCGGCGATGGCGGCGTTCGAGCGTCCTTCAGCCATCAGCGCGAGCACCTCGCGCTCGCGCGGGGTGAGGCCTTCGAGCGGGTCGCGGCGCCGGTTCATCAGCTGGGCCACGACCAACGGGTCGAGGGCCGTCCCGCCCTCGGCGACGGTCGACAGCGCGGCCAGGAAGGCGTCGAGGTCGCTGACCCGGTCCTTGAGCAGGTAGCCGACCCCACCGTCACCCGAGGCGAGCAACTCGTCGGCGTACGACACCTCGACGTACTGCGAGAGCACCATGATCCGCGCCCCCGGCCAGCTCCC
Organism: Nocardioides sp.; assembly: GCA_003519585.1. Classification (GTDB taxonomy): domain Bacteria; phylum Actinomycetota; class Actinomycetes; order Propionibacteriales; family Nocardioidaceae; genus Nocardioides. The sequence goes on from DOWL01000252.1 coordinate 31,049, forward strand.
CCGCAGCTCGACCGCCGCCCGGAGCCCTTCGTCGGTGTGGCTCGGCGGCATCCGGACGTCGAGCACTCCGACGTCGGGACGGTGCTCGAGCGAAGCGGCGACGTACGACGGCCCGTCGCCGACCGCGGCGACCACCTCGTGGCCGGCCTCGGCCAGCAGCAGCTGGAGTCCTTCCCGCAGGAGCAGGGAGTCGTCCGCGACGACGATCCTCATAGGCCTCCTACCGGGAGGAAGGCGTGCACGACCGTGGGGCCGCCCTCGGGTGAGGTGACCTCGAGCCGGCCGTCGGCGGCCAGGACCCGTTGCTGGAGGCCGGCCAAACCACTGCCCTTGGCGGGGTGGGCGCCGCCGACACCGTCGTCCTCGACGCGGACCTGAACACCGCCGTTCTCCATCCAGACGCCGAGCGCGGTGCGGGTGGCGCCGCTGTGCTTGGCCACGTTGGTCAACGCCTCCGCGACGATGAAGTACACCGCGGTCTCGACGTGCGGAGGAAGCGAGTCGGGTACGTCGACGGTCGCCTCGACCGGAACGGTGGCGCGCACGGTCAACTCGCCCAGGGCGGCGGCCAGGCCGCGGTCGACGAGCAGCGGCGGGGCGATGCCCCGAGACAGCGAGCGCAGCTCCTCGACGGTTTCGCGAGCCTGGAGGAGAGCCGAGTCAACGGTCTGCACGGCCAGTTCGGGGTCCTCCGCCAACTGCTTCTTGATCCGGCCGAGGTCCATCTGGAGCCGGACCAGCCGCTGCTGCGGGCCGTCGTGGATGTCGCGCTCGAGCCGGCGCAGCGACGCGGCCTCGGCGGCCCGGGCCGCCTCGCGACCGCCCTCCACCCGGCGTACCTCGTGTTGCAGCTCCGCCCGACTGCAGAGCAGCACCTGGGCCAGACTGCTGTGCAGCGCCGCCGCGAACCGCATCACCCAGGGCAGGGTCAGCAGCATGGCCACACCGATGGCGAGCTGGAGCAGGCTCTGGTTGTGACGGGTGTTCTCGAAGCCGAGCTCGCGGACCAGGCTCCACTCGTCGGGGTCGAACGGCACCCACCGCTGCCAGAACCAGTAGGTCAGCCCTTGCACCATCCCCGCCCACCAGACCAGCGCCAGGCCGAACGCGACGGTGCCCGTGACGAGACCGACCAGGGCCCACACGACGTCGAGCCACGACTGCGCATCGCGCAGCGGCGTCAGCGCCTTGCGCCAGAAGCCGGCGCCTTCGGCCGCACAGATGTACGCCGGCGTCGGGGCCGGCTTCCCGAGCAGCCCGCGCATCCTGATCCGTTCGAAGCGGGCGAAGCCCCGCGCGACCATCACCGCCACCCAGATCAGCAGGATCCCGCCGATGAAGATGATCAGCCCGAGCCCGAGGGCCAGGTCCGTGACGACGACGATGAAGGCGGGCAGCGCGATGAAGAACGAGGAGAGTGCGTACGCCGAGTCGTAGAGCACGCGACGTACGCCGCGCGGCCTCGCGGGCTCGCTGGCGGTGGCCTCGTAGAACGCAGGGTCTGTCGCGGTGTCTGTCATCGGGAGAACGATCGTGTCCGTCATGGCTCCAGCCTGGTCGGCAGCGGGCGCCGCCACGATCCTGCCAGCACCACACTGGTTGTCGGGCTAGCCAGACAAGGTCGACCAGCGGAACCCGAGGTGGTGGACCGACCCGAGGGGGTGGACCGAGCCTCGGAGCACCTGCCTAGGCTGGCGTCGTGGGCTATGACCTGGTGATTGTCGCGAACCGGCTTCCGGTCGACCGGGTCGAGCAGTCCGACGGGTCGGTGACCTGGCGCCCCTCGCCCGGTGGGCTGGTGAGCGCGGTCGAGCCGGTGATGCGGGCCAACGACGGGGTCTGGGTGGGCTGGCCCGGAGGGACCGAGCAGGATCTCGAGCCGTTCGAGGCCGACGGCCTCTCGCTGCACCCGATGTCGATGACCGCCGAGGAGGTGGAGGGGCACTACGAGGGGTTCTCCAACGGCACCCTGTGGCCGCTCTACCACGACCTGGTCGCCAAGCCGGAGTTCCACCGCGAGTGGTGGGACTCCTACGTCGAGGTCAACCAGCGGTTCGCGGAGACGGCGGCCGAGCTGGCCAACGAGGGCGCCCTGGTGTGGGTCCACGACTACCAGTTGCAGCTGGTGCCGCAGATGCTGCGCGAGCTGCGACCCGACCTGCGGATCGGCTTCTACCTGCACATCCCCTTCCCGCCGGCCGAGCTGTTCCAACAGCTGCCATGGCGGCGGCAGCTGCTCGAAGGGCTCCTCGGCGCCGACCTCGTGGGCTTCCAGCTCCCCGGTGGCGCCGGGAACTTCGTCCGCCTGGTCCGCCAGCGGGTGGGCCACAAGACCCATCGCGACCTGGTCTACCTCCCCGACGGCCGGACGGTCCGGGCCGCGGCGTTCCCGATCTCGATCGACACCAAGGGGTTCGAGGAGCTCGCCCAATCCCCCGAGGTGACCGCGCGCGCGAAGGAGATCCGCAGCGCACTGGGCGACCCGCGCAAGATCTTCCTGGGCATCGATCGGCTCGACTACACCAAGGGCATCTACGCCCGGCTCCGCGCGTACGCCGAACTCCTGCACGACGGCCACCTCGACGTCGAGGACGCCGTCTTCGTGCAGGTGGCTGTGCCCTCGCGCGAGCAGGTCGAGGAATATCAACGGCTGCGCGACGAGACCGACCGCCTGGTGGGGCGCATCAACGGCGACCTGGGCCGGATCGGGCGCCCTGCGATCAGCTACCTCCACTCCTCCTACCCGCGCGAGGAGATGGCCGCGCTTTATCGGGCCGCCGACATCATGGTCGTGACGCCGTACCGCGATGGGATGAACCTCGTCGCCAAGGAGTACGTCGCCTGCCGATATGACGACCAGGGCGCGCTGGTCCTCTCGGAGTTCGCCGGGGCCGCCGACGAACTGCGCCAGGCCTGGCTGGTCAACCCCTACGACATCAACGGGATGAAGACCGCGCTCCGAGAGGCGTTCGAGGCCGACGAGAAGGAGCTCGCCAAGCGGATGCGCGCGATGCGTCGGACGGTGACCAGCCACGACGTGACGGCCTGGGCCGAGAGCTTCATGTCCGAGCTCGCGCAGGTGCGCGACTCGCATGGCAAGGCCCTCAGACCTTCTTAGCCCGAGGACGCCGTACGGCGGTCAGGCGGGTGTCTGGGTCGGCGGCCGTTCGCGTTCGGGGAGGTGGGCGCGCATGAGGGCGACGACGTCTTCCTGCAGTGCCGGGCCGAGCTCACCCCAGCCGGGCTCGTAGCCGTAGACCTCGCGGAGCCCGCGGGCGCTACGGGTGCCGTCGGCGACGTCGATGTCGGCTGGCCCGATCAGTCCGGGATGGCAGACGCCGACCGCCTCGGACACCTTGAGCAGGTCGCGGCGCAGGGCGAGCACGTAGTTGTGGACCCGCTCGGCCTTCGAGTTCGGGTCGAGGCCCCGCTGCAGCCAAGGGTCCTGGGTGGCGACCCCCGTCGGGCACTTGTCGGTGTGGCACTTCTGCGCCTGGATGCAGCCGACCGCGAACATCGCCTCGCGGCCGACCTGGATCCCGTCGCAGCCCAGCGCGAAGGCCACCGTGGCGCTCTCCGGCAACCCCAGCTTGCCGCCGCCGATGAAGACCACGTCGTCGGCGAGCCCGGCCCTGGCGAACCGGCTGTACACCCGCGCGAAGCCCAGCCGGAACGGATAGGCGACCGAGTCCGCGAACACGAGCGGGGCCGCGCCGGTGCCGCCCTCGCCGCCGTCGATGTTGACGAAGTCGACACCTCGGCCGTTCGCGGAGCGCAGCCCCTCCATGTGCTTGACCAGGTCGTCCCAGAAGCCCAGGTTGCCCACCGCGGACTTGATGCCCACCGGCAGCCCGGTCTCGGTGGCGACCAGTTCGACGAAGTCGAGCATCGAGTCGACGTCGTCGAAGACCTGGTGCCGGCTCGGTGAGGCACAGTCCTGGCCGACGGGGATGCCCCTGATCTCCGCGATCTCCGGGGTGACCTTGGCCGCCGGCAGCATGCCTCCCAGCCCCGGCTTGGCGCCCTGCGACAGCTTGATCTCGATCGCGCGCACCGGGGCCGAGGCGACGAGGTCCTTGAGCCGAGCCAGGTCGAAGCGGCCGCGCTCGTCGCGACAACCGAAGTACGACGTCCCGATCTGGAACACGATCTCGCCGCCCTGCCGGTGGTACGGCGCCAGCGCGCCCTCCCCCGTGTTCTGCAGGCAACCGGCGAGCAGCGCCCCTCTGTTGAGTGCGGTGATCGCGTTGCCCGACAGCGAGCCGAAGCTCATCCCGGAGATGTTGACCACCGAGGCCGGGCGGACGGCGTGCTGCCGGCCGCGCGGCGCGCCGAGGACCTTGCCCATCGGCAGCGGGACCCCCTCGTCGGCATGGCGGCCGGTCATCGCGCCGGGACCGGCGAAGGTGCGGTGCTTGATGACCGGGTAGCCCTCGGTGTGCTCGACGTCGTTGTCGGTGCCGAAGCCGAAGTAGGAGTTCTCGCCCTTCGCCGACGCATAGACCCACCGGCGCTGGTCGCGGCTGAACGGTCGCTCCTCGTCGTTGCTGGTCACGATGTACTGGCGCAACTCGGGGCCGAACCGTTCGAGAGTGAAGCGCAGATGCCCCACGATCGGGAAGTTGCGCAGGATCGCATGCTTCTTCTGCATCATGTCGTGTGCGGCGACCGCGCCGAGTGCGGTCGCGGCGCCGGCCGCGACCCGGGTCCACTTCATGGGTCGTGTCTAGTCGGCGTACCTCCCCCTGTCGATCCCCGTACGGGTGGGCATCGGGCTACCGTTCGAGTCATGGACCTGCTGCCCAAGCCCGATCAGGTCGTCTCGGCGGCCGGCAACGTGGCGCACAAGGTCTTGTACGGCGGGCTGGCCGACCTGCGGCCGATGCCGCGCACGCTGATCGACGAGGGCGAGCTCCGCGAGCTCTACCACTACCGGCCGGCGGCCACCGCGCACGAGCAGGGTGACCCGGTGCTCCTGGTGACGCCGCTCGCCGCACCGGCGCTCTGCTACGACCTGCGCCGAGGCTGCTCGCTGGTCGAGCACTTCGTCGACGCCGGCCGGCCGACGTACCTCGTGGAGTACGGCGACGTGGCCTTCCGCAACCGGAGTCTGGGCATGGAGCACTGGATCGACGAGGTCGTGCCCGCTGCGGTCGAGGCGGCGTCCAAGCACGCGGGCGGACGGCCGGTGCACCTGGTCGGCTGGAGCCTCGGCGGCATCTTCGCCATGCTCACCGCGGCGGATCGGCCGGAGCTGCCGATCGCTTCGGTCGCCGTCGTCGGGTCGCCGGTCGACGTCGCGCAGGTCCCGCTGGTCGCGCCGCTGCGACCGTTGCTCGACCTCGCCGACGGCCGGGTGCTGACCCCGGTCTACCAACTGCTCGGCGGCGCCCCGAAGCCCGTGGTGAAGTGGGCCTTCCAGCTCTCGTCGTTCCAGAAGCTGGTGACCAGGCCGCTCGCCGTGGTCGCCCGGCTCGACGACGCGGACTTCCTCGCCCAACTGGAGGCGGTGGACCGGTTCACCGCGAAGATGACCGCCTATCCGGGGCGCTCCTTCGGCCAGCTCTACCACCGGTTCGTTCGCGGCAACGCCCTCAGCACGGGCCGGCTCGAGCTCGGCGAGCGCTCCATCGACCTCTCGGCGATCACCGCACCGGTGCTCGTCTTCGCCGGCACCACCGACGGCATCGCCCCGGTCGCCTCGGTCAAGGCCGTCGTCCCGTTGTTGTCCGGTGCCAGTGAGGTGCGGTTCGAGATCGTGCCCGGCGGCCACCTCGGCATGCTGACCGGCCGGGCTGCGCGCGGCACCACGTGGCGAGTGCTCGACGAGTGGGTCGGTCAGTGGTCTGCGCCGGCGACCGGCCCCGCCGCGAAGAAGGCGACCCGGAAGAAGACGACGGCGAGGAAGGCCGCCGCCACACCGAAGGCCGCACCTACGGCCAATCCTGAGGGAGCCGACGCCGACTCGATCGGCGCCAACCGCACCCGCCGCTACGGCTCCGGCGGCTCCCGGAGCCTGGCCCGCTGACCCAGCGCTCGCCTGGCCCTAGTCTGCGTCCGTGGTGCCCGCTGCCGACCCGTCCGCGCCGCTGCCGCGCTCGGTGCGACTCGGCTACGGGTCGGGGTCGGTGGCCACCGGTGCGTTCGGCACGGTCCCCGGTCTGATGCTGCTCCCGTATCTCACCGACACCCTCGGCATCGCCGCTCTCGCGGCCGGCTTCATCGTCTTCGCGCCCAAGGCCTGGGACGTCGTCCTCAACCCGATCGCCGGCCGGATCAGCGACCGCACCGTCGACCCCCGCGGTCCGCGACGGCCGTGGCTGTTGCGCGGTGGTCTCGCACTCGCGGTCGCATTCGCGCTGCTCTTCGCCGCACCTGCGATGGGCTCGAAAGCGGTCGAGGCGGCGTGGGTCCTGGTCTGCTTCGTGGCCTGCGCGACGGCGTACGCGTTCTTCCAGGTGCCGTATGTCTCGATGCCGGCCGAGCTGACCTCGTCGTACGACGAGCGCACCCGGCTGATGACCTGGCGGGTGGCGATCCTGGCGTTCACGATCATGCTCGCGGGGGCCACCGCACCGCTGATCCGGGACGCGATCGGGGGTCGGGCGGGCTACCGCATCATGGGCGTCGCGATGGCGGTGGTGATCGTCGTCGGCGTCGTGGGCGCGTACGTCGGCACCCGCCGCGCCCCGATCGGTGCGGTCCAGCCAGGCGCCGGCACGCTGCGCGACCAGTTGCGCATCGTCGCAGGTGCCCGCGACTTCCGGCTGCTGCTGACCACGTTCGTGGTGCAGGCGCTCGCGACCGGCTGCATGCTGGCCGGCGTCGACTACCTCGCCTCCGACGTACTCGGTCGCAAGGGCGCCTCGACGATCCTCTTCGTCTGCTTCGTCGGCCCGGCCCTGCTGCTCACCCCGGCGTGGTCGGCGATCGGCGCCCGGATCGGCAAGAAGCAGGGCTACCTCGTGGCCTCGCTGGTGCTCGCGGCCGGTGCGTTGCTGGCCGTCGTGGCCAGGTCGGCGCCGTTCGGTCTGGTCGTCGCGGCGGTCGCCCTGGTCGGCGTCGGGTACGCCGGCGCGCAGGTCTTCCCGCTCGCCATGCTCCCCGACGCCGCAGCGGTCGCCGCCCGCCGGACCGGCAGCTCGCGGGTCGGCGTCTACACCGGCGTGTGGACCGCGGGCGAGACGCTCGGCCTGGCACTGGGGCCCGGGCTGTTCGCCCTGGTGCTCGCCCTCGGCGGCTACCGCTCCAGCACCGACGGGGGCACCGCGCAGCCGGACTCCGCCCTGAACGCGATCACGCTCGGCTTCTCGGTGCTGCCGGCGCTGCTCGTGGCGATCAGCCTGATCTGGCTGGTGCGCTACTCACTCGGCTCCGACGAGGTCGACGCCGATCCCGAACCGGACAGCGCGAGAGGAGCGCTGGCATGAGCGCCGACGAGAACGACGTCCTCACCCGGCTCCGGGCCCTCCAGGCCGCCGACCTCCCGGTGCACGGTGGCCGGACGCTTGCCTACGTGTACGACTCTGGACTGCCGGACGTCGACCGGATCGGCCGCGAGGCGGTCGCGGCGTACGCCGGCTCCAACGGGCTCGACCCGACGGCGTTCCCGAGCCTGCTGCAGATGGAGAACGACCTCGTGGGGTTCGCCCTCGACCTGCTCGACGGACCCGAGACCGCGGTCGGCACGATCACCTCGGGCGGCACCGAGTCGGTGCTGCTCGCCGTCCAGGCAGCGCGTGACGCGCATCCGGATGTGGCCGAGCCCCGCATGGTGTTGCCCGCGACCGCGCACGCCGCCTTCCACAAGGCCGCGCACTATTTCGGCGTGGAACCGGTGCTGGTGCCCGTCGGCGCGGACTTCGCCGCCGACGTCGCCGCGACCGAGCGTGCTGTCGACGAGGCGCGCGACCGGACCGTGCTCGTGGTCGGGAGTGCGCCGTCGTACGCGCATGGAGTCGTCGACCCGGTCACCGAACTCGCGCGACTGGCGGCGGAGCGCGGCATCCGGTGCCACGTGGACGCATGCATCGGCGGCTGGGTGCTGCCGTACGCCGCGCGGCTCGGCCGAGCGGTGCCTCCGTGGACGTTCGCGGTGGAGGGGGTCACCTCGATCTCGGTCGATCTGCACAAGTACGCCTACGCGCCCAAGGGCACCTCGCTGCTGCTGCACCGCACCCCGGAGCTGCGGCGGCCACAGTTCTTCGCGTCGGCGGCGTGGCCGGGCTACACGATGCTGAACTCGACGATGCAGTCGACCAAGTCGGGCGGACCCCTGGCCGGCGCCTGGGCCGTGGTCGAGTGGTTGGGTGACATGGGCTACGAGCGCCTTTCCCGAGAGGTCTTCGATGCGGTCGATGCCATCGTGGCCGGGACCACCGACATCGACGGCGTCTCGGTGCTGGTTCCTCCACAGTCCACGCTCGTCGCCCTGGTGACCGACGGCAGTTGCGACGCGTTCACGGTGTGTGACGAGATGGCGGAGCGCGGGTGGCACGTCCAGCCGCAGATGTCCTACGCCGGCACCCCGCCGACCATCCACCTCTCGGTCAGCGCCGCCACCGCTCGGCACGTGCCGGAGTTCCTCACCGCGCTGCGCGAGTCCGTCGTCGCGGCGCAGCGGGCCGGACCAGCCACCGTCGACCCCGACGTGGTGGCCTTCATCGAGGCGCTCGACCCGGCCGCCCTCAGCGACGCCGACTTCGACGGGCTGCTGGCTGCCTCGGGCCTGGTCGGCGCGGGCGCCGACGGCGCCCTCGCCCTGCCCACCCGGCTCGCCGAGGTCAACGCCCTGCTCGACGTGGCCGCGCCGGCGATGCGCGAGGCGCTGCTCGTCGCCTTCCTGGACCGGCTGTCCCGACCCCACCGCGGCGGCTAGGGCTGGTGCTCGGCCAGCCAGGCCGCGCGGGCCCGCTTGCCGGCGCGGGCCAGCCAGGCGTCCTGGACGACCTCGGTCAGCTCCGGCAAGGAGAGCTCGCCGATCCGCGAGCCGCGAAGGAGCACCGACGGGTGGCCGTCGAAGTGAGGTGTGGTGAAGAACGGCGTCGACTCATCGAGGACCAGCGCCTGCTTGTCCTCCTCGGAGTCGACCCAGAAGACGATCACGTCGTCGTACCGCTCCCCCGTCTCCGGGTCGACGGCATCGGGTCGCGGGGTCCGGAAGAAGACGAAGCTGCGGCCGCTCACCTGGTAGACCGAGCGGTCGCGATCGGGGTAGCGGGTCGCCCCCGGCATCGCCGCCGCGAGCGAGTGCACGTCGGAGACCTTGGCACGCCGTGACCTGGGCATGCCGAAGACGCTAGTCGCCACCGCGAGGGCCGGCTCGGATACCTGGGCGGCCACCGGCGATTGGTGAGCCCGGAGGCGCGCCAGCGCCGGTCGGTGGTTGAGCCCGGAGGCGCGCCAGCGCCGATCGGTGTCGAAACCGCCGCAGGGATGGCACCTGCTCGACCGCCGCTGGTGGTTGCGACCGGTCTCACGTGCGTCGGTGGAAGGTGAACTTGTCGCCGGGGATCGGTTTGAGCGTGTACGTCGGATCGTGCGCTCGGGCGTGGTGCGGCCCGCAGATCATGATGGTGTTGTCCAGGTCGGTCCGCCCGTCGAGTGACCACTCGATCGCATGGTGCATGTGCGTGAGTCCGGGTGGGGCGTCACAGCCGTCGACCTGACAGCCCCCGGCGGTGAGGAGTTTGACGATGCGTTGGGCGCGGGAGTGGAACCGCCGGGATCGGCCCAGATCCAGCACTTCGGACTTCCCGCCGAGGACAGCGGGGATGATCCCCGCCTCACACGCCATCCGCCGCGCCAGGGAGGCGGAGATGGTCTGGCCGGTGTCGAGCTGGGCTGCTTTGAGGCCACCCATCAGCGACTCCAGGGTCATGGTGACCACGAGAGTGGCGTTGAGACCCCCTGCCTGGGGGAGCTTGCCGACCGGGTAGCGGTTGATGAGTTCACCGACCGCCTGCCCCATCCGCTCGGCGGTGGGCTTCCGCTCACCCAGCGGACCTTGGGTGGCTGCCTGGTGTTTGGGGGCGGCGATGGCGAGGATCATCTTCCTCAGCGCTGCGCCGGTGGCGGTGTCGAGGACGAACCGGCCGTGGACCTTGCCGTGCCCGTCGTCGTACATCGTGAGCCGCATGGCAGCTCGGGCGTCGCGTTCTTCTTTCTCCAGCAGCTTGGCTTCGTGGGCGTCTGCGGCATCCTGGTCGACGACCTCCAACAGT
>DOWL01000105.1:0-21936 GCA_003519585.1 Nocardioides sp.
CAGTTCGCCCCCCCGCCCTCCCGCGAGCAGACCGAGCGATCCGCGGATGGAGGTGAGCGGCGTACGGAGTTCGTGGCTGACCACGGAGAGGAACTCGTCCTTCATCCGGTCCACCTCGCGGCGCTGGGTGACGTCGCGGAAGACCACGACCGCGCCGCGGACCTCCGCCTCGTCGAGCAGCGGAGCGGCGGTGATCTCGACGGGGAACGACGACCCGTCGGCGCGGATGTAGTCGTCCTCCTCGGTGGCGACCAGCCCGTGGGTGATCGCCTCGTAGACGTAGCAGCGTGACCATGGGTACGGCGCGCCGTCGGTGTCGGGTGCGTGGAATACCTCGTGCGCGCGCAGCCCCTGGAGGTCGTCGGCGTCGTAGCCCAACATCGCGAGGGCGGAGGGGTTGATGAAGGTGACCCGGCCCTGGTGGTCGACGCCGTAGATGCCGTCGCCGACCGAGGTCACGAGGACCTCGTTCTGCCGCGCTAGCCGGCGCAAGTCGGCGGTCTGCTCCTCGACGCGGCGTTCGAGGCCGCGGCGCAGCGCGTGGTTGTCGGCGGTGAGCAGGGTCTGCCGGACCCCGGCGGCGACCACGATGACCACCCAGAGCGCAGCCTGGGCGCCCTGCAGGCTGCCCTGGCCGCCGAACAGGACCTGGACCACCGTCGCCACGACCAGTACCGAGAAGACCAGCGTGGTGCCCAGCGCGTCGGCGACGCTCTCGCGCAGCGGGTCCTTCCCGTTCGCCTCGCGCTCGTGCTCCAGCGGGGTGAAGGTGGCCAGGGCGAGCAGCAGGTAGCCGATGATCCAGCCCAGGTCGAGCAGGGTGCCGAAGTAGAAGGTGCCCTGGGCCATCCGGACGGCGTACGACAGGTCGGCGGCGGCGTAGAGCAGGAAGCCGGAGGCGACCAGCGACAGCATGAGGCGGTCGGCCCTGGAGGCGCGCACCACCAGGAGCACCGCCACGGTCGCCAGGAGTACGTCGAGCGCCGGGAAGGCGATGCCCGTGACCCGGTCGGCGGTCGTGGTGCGGGTGGACTCGAGCAGTTCGGAGTAGGCGAGCACCGAAGCGATGAGCAGGAACGCACCGCCCGCGACCAGGCCGTCGAGCAGCATGACCAGGAGCTCCGCCCCGCGGCGTCGCGGCATGGGGAACGAGAGCAGGGCCACGACCGAGAGCACCAAGGCGATGACGATGGTGGCGATGCTGATGATGCTGGGAGAGTCCACGGGGTCGCCGCCGGTGGCCGCGACCCACAGGTTGCCCAGGATGGCGACGGCGGCGGCGATGGTGAGCAGCACCCACGGGCGGCGCGCGGCGCCGGAGGTGAGTCGGGCCCGGCGGAAGCCGCTGCCCGCACCCACGAGCCCTGCGAACAGCAGGCCGGCCGCGGTGACGCTCTCCCGCACTGCCAGGGGGATGAAGGGCATCAACAGGAATGCGAAGACGCACGAGACCACGATCAGTCCCACCGTGGCCCGACGGAATCGGCGCTGGGCTCGTGCGGGCGCACTCAACGCCATGGCGGAACGCTACCGTCGCGCGGCGCGCGCGCGCGGGTAGTCCCGCGGCGTGGCCACGTAACAGTTTTGGCCAGAAGACATGCCCTAGTCTGCGGGGCGTTGATGGTGGGGGACTGGTCGAGGGAGAGGTCTGAGGAAGCGTAGATGAGCGAACAGACCGGCATCATCTGGTCGAACACCGACTACCCCTACCTGTGCCTGGTCGACCGTAAGCGGACCCTCGCGTTCCGGGCGGCCATCGAGGCTGTGGTGCGGCCCGGCGACGTCGTCGTCGAGGTCGGCGCCGGTACGGGCATCCTCTCGCTGTTCGCGGCGGCGGCGGGGGCCTCCCGGGTCGTCGCGGTCGAGATCGACCCGGTGCTGGCCCGGACGCTGCGCGAGACCGTCAGCGCCAACGGGTACGACGACGTGATCGACGTCGTCCAGGGCGACGCCCTGCAGGTCGAGCTGCCGCGCGCCGACGTGGTCATCGGCGAGCTCGTCGAGACGGGGCTTCTCGACGAGATGCAGGTCGCGGTGATGAACGGGCTCCACGAGCGTGGCGTGATCGGCACCGGCACCCGGCTGATCCCCGAGAGCTACGAGACCTCCGTCCAGTTGGCCGCCACCGACAACACCCACTTCGGCTTCACGATCCTCGCGCCGAAGCACGAGTGGCCCTACTACGCACAGGCTCCGGACCAGTGGGAGCACCTGCGCTGGACGCCCGTCAGCGAGCGCCGCACCGTCTGCGCGCTCGACTTCACCGCGGGTCCGGTCGACCCCGTGGTCGACGTGACCGTCGGGTTCACCGTCGAGGACGGCGCCACGGCCAACGCCCTCGTGCTCAGCGGCGTCGCCGGCCTGACCACCGGGATGACCCTCGGCGCCTGCAACTCCTTCAGCGGCGACAAGGTGCTGCCGCTTCCGGACTGCCGCGGCGAGGTCGAGGTCCGGCTGCGCTACGAGATGGGCGAAGGGCTCGACAACATCGCGGTCTCCGTGCTCTGAGGAGGGCACCCACTCGCGACTACCTGCGACACGGATCCCGCGTTTTCCAGGCGTCACAGCGACGTAAATCGTCGCTTTCGTGACCCAGGGGTGCTGGAACTCGCGGCCGGACGCCACTTGGGTTGCCGTGCATGGCGGATGCGACACCGGCCATCTCATTGCGGGGGCTGAGCAAGCACGACGACCAGGTGCCGGCGTCGGCGTTCGTCGCCGGGTTCGTCGGCACGTCCAACCTGCTCCAGGGCGCGCGGTCGCACGCGAGCTCCTGGGGGAGGACGGGACCTTCTTGATCCGGCCCGAGAAGGTCCTGATGCAGGCCGAGGCCGAGGCGCCCGATGCCTGCAACGGCATGTGCGTGGCGCCGGGAGTCGTACGCGAGGTCGTCTACCTCGGCGCGAGCACCCACTCGGTGGTCGGTCTCGATGCCGGGGCGACGCTGACCGTCGCCGCCTCACCAGCGCGCGCTGAACCTCGATTCCGGTCGGCTGTTGTGCGTGGCGAGGTCGGCCAGGATCCGGCCCACGGACGGCACGAACTTGAAGCCGTGACCGGAGAACCCGGCGCCGACGACCAACGGCCCGATCCGGTCGAGGACGAAGTCGGTGTCGACGGTCGAGGTGTAGGTGCAGCTGATCGGGGCCGCCGCCTCCGCGTCGACGCCGGGCAGCCACTCCCGCGCGTACCGCTGGAGGGCCGCGAGCTGGACCGGCTCCGGCGCGAAGGTGCGGGCGTCCGGATCGCAGGCGGGGCCGGCTGCATGCCAGCCCGCCTTCACGCCCTCGCCGGGGGTGAGGGTGCCGTACGCCGGTGCGTGCCAGTAGTCGTAGCGGGCCTCATCGGGTGCGGGCATATGGTTCCAGCCGGGCCAGTCGAACGTGGGGTCCAGGACCGCGAAGTGAGCCGGCTGCTCCTCTGTGACGACCATCGGCGGGAGCGCGACGGCGCTCGGCCCGAGCAGCCGCTCGGTCCACGCGCCGGCGGTCACCACGACGGTCTCGGCGAGGTACGTCGTGTCGTCGGTGACCACCTCGACCCGGTCGTCGGATCGAGGCCGGACCTCGACGACGGGGGTCTGGAGCAGGACCTCCCCACCGTGACGGACCGCCTCGGACTGGAGTGCGACCACCGCCTCGTCGGCGTCGAGCCGCCCGCCGTCCGGCGAGAACAGCACCCGCGTGTCGAAGCGGATCCCGGCCCAGCGCTCGTTCGCCTCCTCCGGTGCCAGCATCGAAGCCTGGAAGCCGAGGGCACCGAGCACGTCGGCCAGGTCCGGTCGGACGCCGGCCCCGTGGTTGACGATGCCGACGAGCTCCAGCAGCGGCGTACCGCTGTCGTGTTCGAGCTCGCGCCACAGCCGCGCCGCCTCGTGGAGCAGCACTGCGTAGGCCGGCTTCTCGTAGGTGATGTTGAAGTTACGCGACCTCCCGTGCGAGGCGCCCATCGTGTGCCGCGCGCCGAACCGCTCGAGCAGCGTGACCTGCCGGCCCCGCCCGGCCAGCTGCCATGCCGCCGCCGATCCCATCGCGCCACCGCCCACGACGACGATCTCGCGATGCTCGGCCACGGGCCCAGTGTGGGTCACGGACCCGCTACCCCGATCGAGGGGTGCGCGCCGGGTCGCGACGGCACTAGTTTGTGGTCCGTGGTGCGCGACGATGCGGACACCGGGACGGTCGCCGACTTCCTGGATCGTCTCGCCGCGCGTACGCCGACTCCTGCGGGCGGGTCCGTCGCGGCGCTCTCCACCGCGCAGGCCGCCGCGCTGGTGGCGATGGTGGCGCGCTACTGCGCGGCGCCGGCGCTGGTCGAGCAGGCCGAGCGGCTGGTCGGCCAGGCGCAGCGGCTGATGGCCGACGACGAGCGGGCCTTCGCCGTCGTGGCCGCGGCGTGGGCGCTGCCGCGTGAGCCCTTGCCGCACGGCACGGCACGGCGCGCGGCGATCGACGATGCGCTGCTGGCGGCCTCCGAGCCGCAGGCGCAGGTCGTCGAGACCGCGATCGAGGTGTTGGTGCTCATCGACCAGTTGCGGCCAGCGGCGGCCGGCCGCTCCGGGCTGCTGTCGGACCTGGTGGCGGCCGGTGAGGTGGCCAGGGCCGGGTCGGCCATCGCCAGGATGAACGTGGAGTCCAACGTGGGCGCGCTGCCGGACTCCGACATCCGCTCGGGACTACTGCGACGCATGGGCGTCATGAAGGTGAGGAACTGAGTGCTGTCGGACATCGAGATCGCGAACGCCGCGGAGCTGCACCCCATCACGCAGGTCGCCCAGGACGAGCTGGGCATCGACCCGGTCCACCTGGTGCCGTACGGGCACCACAAGGCCAAGGTCGACCTCGGCTATCTCCAGTCACTGGAGGACCGCCCGCTCGGCAAGTTGATCCTGATGACGGCGATGTCGCCGACGCCGGCAGGCGAGGGAAAGACCACGACCACCGTCGGGCTGTCCGATGCGCTGCGTGGGCTGGGCCTGCGCACGATGGCGTGCCTGCGGGAGCCGTCGATGGGTCCGGTCTTCGGCATGAAGGGCGGCGCGGCCGGCGGCGGCTGGTCGCAGGTGGTGCCGATGACCGACATCAACCTGCACTTCACCGGCGACTTCGCCGCGATCGCGGCCGCCAACAACCTGCTGGCGGCGTTGATCGACAACCACATCCACCACGGCAACGAGCTGGGCATCGACGTCCGCTCGGTCGACTGGAAGCGGGTGCTGGACCTCAACGATCGGGCGCTGCGGGATGTGGTCGTCGGGCTCGGTGGAGCCGCGAACGGCTACCCGCGCGAGGACGGCTTCGACATCGTCGTGGCCTCCGAGCTGATGGCGATCTTCTGCCTCACCGAGTCGTGGGCCGACCTCAAACGGCGGATCGGCGACATCGTGATCGGCCACACCCGCGACAAGCGGCCCGTGACCGCACGCGAACTCGATGCGCACGGCGCGATGGCGGTGCTGTTGCGCGACGCCCTCGCGCCCAACCTCGTGCAGACGCTGGAGCACACGCCGGCGTTCGTGCACGGTGGTCCGTTCGCGAACATCGCGCACGGCTGCAGCTCGGTCGTCGCGACCCGGTCGGCGCTGCGGCTGGCCGACTATGTGGTCACGGAGGCAGGTTTCGGGGCCGATCTGGGTGCGGAGAAGTTCGTCGACATCAAGTGCCGCAAGTCGGGCCTCCGCCCCGATGCCGCGGTGGTCGTGGCCACGGTCCGGGCCCTGAAGTTCCACGGCGGTGTGGAGGTCCCCGACCTGGCCACCGAGAACCTCGGTGCCGTGGAGCGCGGCATGGAGAACCTCGCCCGCCACCTGCGCAACGTCCGCGAGGTCTACGGCATCCCGTGCGTGGTCGCGCTCAACCGGTTCCCGTCCGACACCGACGCGGAGGTGGCGCGGGTGGTGGAGCTCGTCGATGCGCTCGGCGTCCACGCCTTCCCGGCCACCCACTTCGCCGACGGCGGCACCGGAGCGACCGAGCTGGCCAAGGGCGTGCTCGACGTACTGGACGACGCCGGACCCTCGGCGTTCTCCTTCACCTACGCCGACGAGCTGCCGCTCAAGGAGAAGGCCGAGACCCTCGCCCACCGGCTCTACGGCGCGACCAGCGTCTCGTGGGACGGCAAGGCCAAACGCCGGCTCGATCGGCTCGAGGCGGAGGGGTACGGCGGGCTCCCGGTCTGCGTCGCCAAGACGCAGTACTCCTTCTCGACCGACCCCACCCTGCGCGGTGCACCGACCGGCCACGACCTGCACGTGCGCGAGGTCCGGCTCTCCGCCGGTGCCGGCTTCGTGGTCCTCGTGTGCGGCGACGTGATGACGATGCCCGGCCTGCCGGCCACCCCCGCGGCCGCCCGGATCGACCTGCTGGACGACGGGACCATCGTCGGCTTGTCTTGAAGCCGCCATCTCGCCCGCGCCGGACGTCATGCGATCCCGTGGTCCCCGCCGCCGAGATGTATGACCTCCTGTGGGAGGTCATACATCTCGAGACGCCGGGCGTCCGGGTCGTATGACGTCCCCGCGCTCCACGTATGACCTCAGGCGGGCGGAAGCACCACCGTCCAGGCGATGGCCTTGGCCGAGGAGATGCCGGAGGTGGCGCTGAGGGCCGCGGCGGTCCCGGCGGCCATGCCGGCTTGCTCGCCGGCCGCGACGGTGAGGAAGCCGCTGCCGCTGCCCGTCGACGTACCCCGACTGGTCAAGGAAGCCGACAGTGCCCAGGTGTGCGCGGTGGCGCCCTTGTCGACGTAGTAGCGCAGCACAGTGGACTCGGCCGAGGCGACCGCGGCCGCCGGTGCGGCGTGCGTGCGCGTCGCGGCCGCGGTCTCGACCCGGTTGACGACGGCCGATGGCGCTCCGGCGCCGGAGTAGGCGAACACGGCGAGCCCCGCCTTCGTCGTCGCGTCGAAGGTCAACTGCAGGCTGCTGCCCGCCTGAGCCGCCGTGGCGACCCGGGTGAACACCCACGACCGCACCTCGGTGCCGTCGGAGGCCGTGCTCAGCAGCGTCCATCCGGCCGGGGTCGTGAGCGTGGCGGCCCGGTTGGCGGAGACCACCAGCAGCAGCCGGTCGCCGGACTGCACGGCGGCAGGAAGCGTGATCGTGGGCCGGTTCGAGTTGGCGTCCACCGCGGCTCCGGCCCGCCACTGCGGTCCGACGGGCGGAGGAGGCGTGTCCTCGGCCACGACGTCGTGGGTGACCGAAGCCGTGGCGCCGGAGTTGTCGGTGACCGTGAGGGTCACGCTGTAGGTGCCGGTCGTGGCGTAATCGTGGTGGGTCGTCGCTACCGTCTCGGTGCCGGTGGTGGTGTCGCCGAACTGCCAGTCGTAGCTCACGAGGTTCCCGTCGGGATCGTGGGAGCCGCTGGCGTCGAAGTCGCAGGAGGTGACCGTGCAGGTCGCAGAGAAGGCAGCCACGGGGTCCTGGGGCGGCGGTGGCCCGGACGAGACGAGCACGACGGAGTACTCCGCGCCGCCACCGGCGGCGAGCACCGCGCCGGACACTCCGGGTACGACGACCGGGGTGGTGCGGTTGGTCGTGGTGCCGTCGCCGACCTGCCCGGTCGTGTTGTTGCCCCAGGCCATCACCCGGCCATCGGCCAGCACCGCCATGCCGGTGTCGCGGCCCGAGCCGATCGAGACGACCGACGATAGGTTGCGCACGGTGACCGGCCGGGTGCGGGTGGTGGTCGTGCCGTCACCGAGGTTGGCGCGGTAGTTGCGACCCCAGGCGGCGACCGTGCCGTCGCTGCGCAGCGCGTAGGAGTGCTGGGCGCCCGCGATCACCTGCGTCACACCGCTCATCACCTGGACCGGCGTGGTGCGGTCGGTCGTCGTGCCGTCGCCGAGCTGGCCGTAGTCGTTGGAGCCCCAGGCCCACACGGTGCCGTCGCTGCGCAGTGCCAGCCCATGGTCACGGCCACCGGCGATGTCGATGACGTTCGTCAGCGTGCCGACGCGGACCGGCGTCGTACGGCGCACCGTGGTGCCGTCGCCGAGCTGGCCCTCGTCGTTGCGGCCCCAGCCGACCACGGTGCCGTCCGCACGGATCGCGTAGCTCATGTCGCGGCCGGCCGCGATCGACACGGCGTTGGTGAGCCCCGAGACCGTGACGGGGCTGCGTCGCAGGGTCGTGGTGCCGTCGCCGAGCTGACCGTCGGCGTTGAGGCCCCAGGTGCGCACGGTCCCGTCGCCCATGAGCGCCAACGACAAGTTGTGTCCGGTCTCGACGGCCTGGACGTTGCTCAGCCCGGGGACCTGGGTCGGCGTGGGCCGGTTGGTCGTGGTGCCGAGCCCGAGCTGGCCCTCGCCGTTGCTGCCCCACACCCAGACGGTGCGGTCGCTGCGCAGGGCGATGACGTGCTCGCGCCCGCCGTGCATATCGACCACGTCGGTGAGCCCGGACACTGGACCGGGGGTGGGCCGCGCCGTGGTGGTGCCGTTGCCGAGCTGACCGAAGGAGTTCGCGCCCCAGGTCCAGGGAACTCCGCCCGGGCTGACCAGCGCGGCGGCCGGAGCGGCCACTGCGATCGAAGGGGTGGCCAGGGCGAGCCCGGCCGTCCCGAGGGCGGCTGCGAGCCCCGCCGCAGCACCAGTCCGCCACGCCACCACGACATCCTCCGTCCGCTGGTCTCGACGGTAGGAACATGTGCCCGAGGAAGCACCATCCAAATCGGGGACAAACCGCGGTCACCCGAGAGGTACGGCGGCCCACCCGTCTTCGCCGTACACCTCGAGGACCGGGCCGTCGGCGACCAGCCGCAGGGTTTCGCCACTCCAGGGCAGCTCGACCCGGTGCCCGCCGGAGGTCAGCAGAACCGATCCGGTGCGCGCAAGGAGGGTGTAGCCGGATCGCTCGAGAGAGTCGCCCACCGCGGGCGACCAGGCCTCGGTGGCCGTCACCGGGGCCAGTTCGAGCCGGCCGTCGCGGAGCGAGACCAACGCGGGGATGCTGGTGGCGCCGGCCCATCCCGCGGCGGTATCGCCGACCTCGCGCAGCCAGGCCACGATCCCGGGGCGGCCCTCGCGGTCGGCGAACGCCGTGGCGGCGTACGGCGAGGGACCGTACGACAGCCGGCGAAACGTGCCCGGGTGCAGCCCTGGGTCAGCGGTGTCGTCCGGCGAGCAGACGGCGTAGGCGAGGTAGTGCAGCGCGTCCGGCTCCCAGACACTGACCAACAGGACAGTGCTCCCGTCGACTTCGACCAGGGCCGGGCACTCCCATCCCTTCCCCGTCCATTCGGTGCCGGGCCGCGCGGCCACGATCCCGTCCGCGTGCCAGGACTTGAGGTCCCGCGTGCGGTAGGACCACACGGCCGGGCCGGCCGCGGTGGCGCAGCCGACGACCATCCGCCAGCCGTCGCCCTCGTATCGTACGAACGGGTCGCGGAAGTGCGTCGCTTCGGCGGGCGGCTCGATCACGACGTCCTGCTTGATCCACGTGGTCCAGCTGTCGTCGGCAGGCACCGCTCTGCGGATCCGGCCCTGCTCGGGCCGATCGGCGGAGACCGAGGTGTAGAAGACAACGCCGCCGGCGATCGAGCCGGACCAGCAGCCGTCGTCGCCGTCGCCTGGTGCCAGCGCCACCGGTGCCGGCTCCCAGGTGAGGAGGTCGGTGCTGGTGGCGTGCCCCCAGTGGCAGCCGAGCTCCCACGTCGTGCGGTCGGGGAGGTACTGGAAGAACAGGTGGTACCGGCCGTCGTGCCAGGTGAGCTGTGGGTCGTTGACCCAGCCGGTCGGTGCCGTGTGGTGCTGCCGCGGACGCGTCACGCCGTGGCCGCGAAACCCTCCGCGACCACGTCGAACGCCTCGTCGAGCAACTCGTCGGAGATCGACAGCGGCGGCAGGAAGCGGAACACGTTGCCCCACGTGCCGCAGGTCAGGGTCACGACGCCGTGCTGGTGGCAGTACGCCGACACCGCGGCGGTCCGGGCGGGATCTGGGTCGAGGGTGCCCGGGGTGGTGAGCTCGATCGCCATCATCGCGCCGCGGCCGCGCACGTCGCCGATCACCGGGTGGTCGGCCTGCAGCTTGCGGAGCCGCCCCTCGATCCGCTCGCCGAGCTGTCGGGCGCGGGCCACCAGGTCGTGGGTCCGCATCTCCTCGAGCGCGCCGAGGCCGGCTGCGCACGCGACCGGGTTGCCGCCGTAGGTGCCGCCGAGGCCCCCGACGTGCACGGAGTCCATCAGCTCGGCGCGCCCGGTCACCGCGGCGAGCGGCAGCCCGCCGGCCATGCCCTTGGCCAGGGTGACCAGGTCGGGGACCACGCCCTCGTCGTCGCACGCGAACCAGTCGCCGGTGCGGCAGAAGCCGGTCTGGATCTCGTCGGCGAGGAAGACCACGCCGTTGTCCTTCGCCCAGGAGGCCACGGCCGCGAGGAAGCCGGGGGCCGGCACCACGAAGCCGCCCTCGCCCTGGATCGGCTCGATCGCCACGCACGCGAGGTTGGCGGCGCCGACCTGCTTGTCGAGCACGTCGATCGCGCGGGCCGCGGCCTCTTCGCCGGACAGCCCGTCGCGGAACGGGTAGGACATCGGGGCCCGGTAGACCTCGCCGGCGAACGGGCCGAAGCCGTTCTTGTACGGCATGTTCTTGGCGGTCATCGCCATCGTGAGGTTGGTGCGCCCGTGGTAGGCGTGGTCGAAGACAGCCACGGCATCGCGGCCGGTCGCCACCCGGGCGATCTTGACGGCGTTCTCCACCGCCTCGGCGCCGGAGTTGAAGAGCGCCGACTTCTTGGCGTGGTCGCCAGGCGTCAACTCGGCCAGCTGTTCGCACACGTCGACGTAGCCGTCGTACGGCGTGACCATGAAGCAGGTGTGCGTGAACGCGGCCACCTGCTCCTGCACCCGGGCGACGACCGACTCGGCGGCGTTGCCGACGCTGGTCACTGCGATGCCGGACCCGAGGTCGATCAGCGAGTTGCCGTCGGCGTCGACCAGCACGCCGCCACCCGCTGCGACGACGAAGACCGGCAGCACGGTGCCGACACCATCGGCGACGTGCGCCTTCTTGCGGTCGAGCCTGGCGCGGGACTCCGGGCCGGGGATCTCGGTGACGAGGGAGCGCTGCTGGGGAAGAGAGGGGCCGCCGTTCATGCGGCCAAACTAGTGCCCCGCGCCGAAAGTTCGCCACGCAAGTCCGCGCCCCGAGCACGCACCTCGCGGCGTTGCCGTCGCTTGCTGGACATCCAAGTAGAGCCGCACTCCGGCGCCTTGCGATGCACGCACTCGGAGCACGGACCTAAGCACCGAACTTCCGGCGCGGGACACTAGCGCCCGCGGTCCTCGATGACGATGGTCGCCGTGCTGTCGTCGGGCAACAGCCCCTGGCCCCCGGACAGGCTGACGGTCAGCGACTCCGGTCCTTCGACCAGATCGTCGCGGCGGACCTTGACGGCGATGACGGCCGACATCCGTCCGGCCGGGATCCGCACGCGCACCGCCGGCGGCACCAGGTCCTTGCGGATCGAGGCCGTCTGGCCGGCCAACCGGAGCCGGATCCACGTCGTCCGGCCGACAGCACGGTCCAGCCCGATCCGGATCCGGAACCGCTGCCCCTCCTTGACGATCCAATCGGCCGGCTCGACGCGGAGCCGGGTGCGGGCGACCGGGAAGCCGGGGCGGCCGGCCTCGTCGAGGCCCACGAAGCAGTAGCCGCGGCGCCGCGCCTCGGCGACGATCTGCGGCACCGCGGCGACCGACGCGGGGGAGTTGTTGACGCCGTCGTGCTGCAGCACGATGTTGCCGCCCGCGTGGAGCTGCCCGAGCACGTTCGCCGCGATCGAGCCCGTCGACAGGCCGGTCCAGTCGCGCGAGTCGACGTTCCAGATCACGCTGCGCATGCCCATCGCCCGGATCGCCCCGAGCACGCCCGCGTCGACGGCGCCGTACGGCGGCCGCACGAGGTCGGTCGGGTGCACCCCGGCCGAGCGCAGCTCGCGGTCGGTGTTGCGGATCGTCTCCTTGACCGCGTCGGCGCTCAGGGTGGTGAGGTCCTGGTGGTGGTAGCTGTGGTTGGCGACGAGGAAGCCGGACTGCTCCACCAGTCGAGCGGTGGCCGGGAAGGCGGCCACTCGCTCGCCGACCATGAAGAACGTCGCGGGCACGTCGAGTCGCTTCAGCATCGCCACCACCCGCGGCGTCACGGTCGGGGACGGTCCGTCGTCGAACGTCAGCGCGACCTGGCCCGCGCGGCACGACCCCGTCGAGGCGTGGCGCTGGGATGGCTGCTGGGCCGGCTGCTGGGCCGGCTGCTGGGCCGGCTGCTGGGCCGGGACCCACTGGGCGGAACCGTCCGCCGAGGCGGCGGTGGGAGAGAGTGGCAGCACGAGCCCGAGCAGCGCCGCGATCAGGGGAAGACGCACACCCCAAAGGGTGAAGGAACGGCGCGCCGGAACTGTCAAGGCTCGCCGACGGCTACCCCGTCTAGGGTCGCGTGTCGGAAGTTGTTGGATGGTTGGCGTGCTCAAGGTGCGTGCATCGCGAGGCGCCGGAACGACGCTCTACCTGTACGTCCAGCGAGTTGCGGCAACGAAGCGAGGTGCGTGGCTTCAGTGCGCGAAGCGCCCAAGAACTTTCGACACGCGGCACTAGGGGAGGATGGCGGCGTGCGTGACGTCGTGATCCTCGGGTCGACCGGGTCGGTGGGCACCCAGGCGCTCGACATCGTCCGGGCCAACCCCGACCGGTTCCGGGTCGTGGGGCTGACCGCCGGTGGCGGCAACCGCGAGCTGTTCGAGCGGCAGGTCGCCGAGTTCGCTCCGGCGTACCCCGGTTTCTCCTCAGGGCTGGGGGAGGAGGCCTCGATCGCGGCCGCCGCAATCGGCTGTGACGTCGTGCTCAACGCGATCACCGGCGCGGTCGGGCTGCGGCCGACGCTGGCCGCCCTCGAGGCAGGCAACACGCTCGCGTTGGCCAACAAGGAGAGCCTCATCGTCGGCGGGCCGCTGGTCATGGACCGCGCCGCTGCCGGTCAGATCGTCCCGGTCGACTCCGAGCACAGCGCGCTCGCGCAATGTCTGCGCGGTGGGTCGCCCGACGAGGTACGCCGCCTGATCCTGACGGCGAGTGGCGGGCCGTTCCGGGGTCGGACAGCGGATGAGCTGCACGACGTGACCGTCGAGCAGGCGCTGGCCCACCCGACCTGGGACATGGGCCCGGTCGTG
This sequence comes from Nocardioides sp., assembly GCA_003519585.1. Taxonomy (GTDB): domain Bacteria; phylum Actinomycetota; class Actinomycetes; order Propionibacteriales; family Nocardioidaceae; genus Nocardioides. The sequence continues at coordinate 13,163 of DOWL01000105.1, forward strand.
ACCATCAACTCCGCCACCCTGGTCAACAAGGGCCTCGAGGTGATCGAGGCGCACCTGCTCTTCGGCGTGCCCATCGACCGCATCGAGGTCGTCGTGCACCCGACCAGCGTGGTCCACTCGATGGTGGAGTTCGTGGACGGCGCGACGCTGGTGCAGGCCAGTCCGCCGACCATGCTGATCCCGATCGCGCTGGGCCTCAACTGGCCCGATCGGGTGCCCGACACCGCCCCGGCGGTCGACTGGACCAGACCGGAGACGTGGGATTTCTTCCCCCTCGACGATGAGGGATTTCCCGCGGTGGGCCTGGCGAAGCGGGCCGCGACGATGGGCGGAACGGCTCCCGCGATCTATAACGCTGCAAATGAGGTATGCGTGGAAGCCTTCCGACAGGGGAGGCTGGCCTTCACACAGATCGTGCCAACGGTTGCCAGTGTGCTCATGCATGAGGACGTACCTTTGACCCCGGGATCGTCCTTGACGGTGGAGGACGTCCTCGCCGCCGATGCGTGGGCTCGGGGGGCGGCCGTCGGTCTCCACGAGGCGGGCGTGGCGCGGTCGAGCAGCACTCAAGGGGGGAACTAGAGGGTGAACAGCCTTCTCTATCTGCTGGGGATCGCCATCTTCGTCGGCGCGATCCTCGCCTCGATCGGGCTCCACGAGCTCGGCCACATGATCCCGGCCAAGGCCTTCGGCGGGAAGGTCACTCAATACTTCATCGGTTTCGGGCCGACCGTGTGGAGCAAGAAGGTCGGCGAGACCGAGTACGGCGTCAAGGCGATCCCGCTCGGCGGCTACGTCAAGATCGTCGGGATGCTCCCGCCGGGTGCCGAGCAGCTCGGCGAGGTGAGCTACGACGACGACGGGCAGCAGGTCACCCGGATCCGCAAGTCCAACACCGGGATGTTCGCCCAGCTGGTCTCCGACGCCCGTGCGGCCGAGTGGGAGACGATCACCCCGGCCGACACCGATCGACTCTTCTATCGGATGGCCTGGTGGAAGAAGGTCATCGTGATGGCCGGCGGTCCGTCGGTGAACATCGCGATCGCGTTCTTCCTGTTCTGGACCGTCTTCGCGACCTACGGCAACCCGGCCGAGGAGACGCCCGACTCCGGCCAGCCGATCATCCAGTCGGTCTCCGACTGCGTCATCCCGGTCAAGGAGCAGCGCACCACGTGTGAGAAGGGCGACCCGATCAGCCCAGCCGCGGCGGCGGGGCTCAAGCCCGGTGACGTCGTCACCGGCTTCGGCGGCACCCCGGTCTCCTCCTGGGACCAGCTGCGCACCCTGATCCGCGAGAACGGCGACGAGAAGGTCCAGATCACCTGGCTGCGCCAGGGCGTGAGCATGCACGGCGTCACCAGCACCACGGTCGAGCTGCGCCCCGAGTCCGAGGACGGCGAGACGCTCCGCGAGGTGGGCTTCCTCGGCGTCACCCCGACCACCCACTACGTCACCGGCGGCCCGCTCTACACGACCGTGCAGATGGGCTACACCGCCGAGCAGACCGTCGAGGCGATGATCCGGCTCCCCGAGCGGGTGTGGGGCGTCGCCAAGGCGATCGTGGGACTCCAGCCTCGTGACCCCGAGAGCCCGGTCAGCATCGTGGGTGGCAGCCGGATCGCCGGTGAGACGGTCTCGGTCGAGTGGCTGCCGACCGACGCGAAGATCATGTTCCTGCTGATGCTCATCGCCGGCTTCAACTTCTTCATCGGCGCCTTCAACTTCATCCCGCTCCTCCCGCTCGACGGTGGCCATATCGCGAGTGCGCTGTGGGAGGAGATACGACGTGTGGCCGCCCGGCTGCGCGGGCGCCCGGACCCTGGCTTCGTGGACGCCGCGAAGCTGTTGCCGATCGCCTACGTGATGGCCTCGGTGATGTTGGTGATGAGCCTGGTGCTGATCGTCGGCGACCTCGTGGTGCCGATCCACATCATCGGCTGAGCAATTCGGGCCGGGCCCCGCTGGCGCCGTACGCTGAAACCATGACCGAGATCAACCTGGGGATGCCCGCGGCACCCCCGCCGGTGCTCGCACCGCGCCGGAAGACCCGCCAGATCAAGGTCGGCAAGGTCGGTGTGGGCAGCGACTCCCCGGTCTCGGTGCAGTCGATGACCACGACGCTCACATCCGACGTCAACGCGACGCTGCAGCAGATCGCCGAGCTCACCGCGACCGGCTGCGACATCGTGCGAGTGGCGTGCCCCTCACAGGACGACGCCGACGCGCTCCCCGAGATCGCCCAGCACTCGCAGATCCCGGTCATCGCGGACATCCACTTCCAGCCCAAGTACGTCTTCGCGGCCATCGACGCGGGTTGCGCGGCGGTCCGGGTCAACCCCGGCAACATCCGCAAGTTCGACGACCAGATCAAGGAGATCGCGGCGGCCGCGAAGGACCGCGGCACCTCGATCCGGATCGGCGTCAACGCCGGCTCGCTCGACAAGCGGCTGCTGGAGAAGTACGGCAAGGCCACGCCGGAGGCGCTGGTCGAGTCGGCGGTCTGGGAGGCCTCGCTCTTCGAGGAGCACGACTTCCATGACTTCAAGATCTCGGTCAAGCACAACGACCCGGTGATCATGGTCCGGGCCTACGAACTGCTCGCCGAGAGCGGCGACTGGCCGCTCCACCTCGGGGTGACCGAGGCCGGCCCGGCGTTCCAGGGCACCATCAAGTCCGCCACGGCGTTCGGGGCGCTGCTGAGCCAGGGCATCGGCGACACGATCCGGGTCTCGCTCTCCGCCCCGCCGGTCGAGGAGGTCAAGGTCGGCCTCCAGATCCTCGAGTCGCTCAACCTGCGGCCGCGGCGGCTCGAGATCGTCTCCTGCCCGTCCTGCGGTCGGGCCCAGGTCGACGTCTACACGCTCGCCGAGCAGGTCACCGCCGGCCTCGACGGCCTCGAGGTGCCGCTGCGGGTCGCCGTGATGGGCTGTGTCGTCAACGGTCCTGGCGAGGCCCGCGAGGCCGACCTCGGTGTGGCCTCCGGCAACGGCAAGGGCCAGATCTTCGTCAAGGGCGAGGTCATCAAGACCGTCCCCGAGTCGCAGATCGTCGAGACCCTCATCGAAGAGGCGATGCGGATCGCCGAGGGCATGGAGGCCGTCGACGGCGCAGAGGCCACCGTCACCATCTCCTAAACTCGCCTCGTGCTGACCACGCGCCATGGCGTACGTCCCCTCGGGACGCCCGACCTCGACGCGTTCCTGGCGCTCACGAGCCGGCATCCAGTCGTCAACGTCTTCGCCGACCACCGCGCCCGGACCACCAATCTCGAGCCACGCTGGCTCGGCGGGGAGATGTGGGGGCGCTTCGAAGATGGCGACCTGGTGGCGGCCTGCCACGTCGGCGCCAACCTGGTCCCGGTCGAGGCCACGCCGGACGACGCGCGGGCCTTCGCCGAGCGCGCCATGACCCGGAGCCGGAGCGTCTCCACGATCGTGGGGCCGCACGACGCGGTCGAGGTGTTCTGGAACACCGTGTCCTCCGCCTGGGACCGCCCGCGTGAGCTGCGCTGGCACCAGCCACACCTCGAGATCGACCGGGCGCCCGCGGTCGAGGGTCACCCCGACGTACGCCGCACCACGCGATGGGACCTCGACTCGCTCTACCCGGCGTGCGTCGCGATGTACACCGAGGAGGTCGGCGTCTCTCCCGAGGTCGGAGGCGGCGCGGAGCTCTACCGCGCGCGGGTCCAGCAGCTGATCAGCCGTGGCTGGTCCTTCGCGCGCTTCGAGGGTGACCAGCTCGTGTTCAAGGCCGAGGTGGCCTGCGCCTCGCCGTACGCCGCCCAGATCCAGGGCGTCTTCGTGCCTCCCGACCGGCGCGGTGAAGGGCTGGCGGTCTCCGGCATGGCCGCCGTGGTCGACCTGGTCCGCCGCGAGATCGCGCCGACCGTCTCGCTCTACGTCAACGAATGGAACACCCCGGCCCGCCGCGCCTACGAGCGGGTCGGCTTCCGGGAGTCGGCACGGTTCTCGACGGTGATGTTCTAGCCCGCGTACATCCGCTCGTGCTGCTCGATGGTGATCACCCGCAGCACCTCGGCCCACGCGGCCAGCGCGGCGACCATCACGGCCGCGGTGATCACCGACAGCTGATGAGCCGAGGCGGCGAAGTCGAACTCGACCAGGGCCTTGCCCTGCAGGTTGAACGAGGCGTACCAGCCGATCTCCGTCGCTAAGAACAGCGCCCACCAGCAGCCGATCAGCGCGGTGGAGCCGGCAGCCGGCGCGAGCGCCCGTCGTACGTCGCGCACCACCTCGAACGGGAACCAGAGCGACACCACGGGGGTCACCCAGCCGCCCCAGGCCCACCCGGCTCGCCGCGCGTGCAGGCTTCCCGGCTCGAGCACCTCCGCGTTGGTGCGGGCCCGGTGCAGCCACATCGCCCCGGTCACGGCGCCGGCCAGCAGTCCGAGCACCGCCAGCGCAGTGCCGGCGTAGTGGACCCCGAGGCTCCAGTCGACCGCCTCCAACCCCTGCTCCGACCGCGCCCGGGCGGCGCGACCGAGCACCGCGGCGGACACGCATGTGCCCACGGTTGCGACCGCCGCCGCGACGAACGCGAGCACCCCCAGCGCGGTCAGGTCTTTCGCCGGTCGCGCTCCCTGACCGGCGCCGGCGTAGTACGCCGCGGCAGGGTGCAGCTGGCTCTGTTCTGTCATCAGGCCCCCCAGGTGACTAGATAGGCATCCTGGACGAAGAGCCTTCCCGCGCGAAGCTCGTCTAGACGCCCCGTCTAGACGACTGGCCCGCCTGAGGTGCGCGGAGACACCGTCGCGCGCAGCGCGCTGGCCCGCTCGCACCCGGCGTCGGTGCACCGGACCATGGCCGTCTTGCGGGCCCCGTTGGCCTCGAGCAGCAGGGCGGCGGGAGTCTCGAAGGTGATGGCGCCGAACCACCCCTTGTTGACGGTGTAGGAGCCGAGCTTGTGTCCGGTGATCGCGCGCATCGCGACGTAGCCAGGGCCGATTCCGTCGCTGAGGAGGTCGACCGTCGCCATCCGGCTGCCGTCGGCGTTGAAGACCTGGACCCGCTCGCGGCACGACCGCCAGAGCAGATCGCCGGTGGAGATCCGGCGGACCACCGAGCAGCCGTCGCGGTAGGGGTCGCCGGTGTAGGCGGCGAACACGTCCGCGGACAGATCGGCGGCGTATCCGGCGGTCCGGGAGACCACCCCCACCACGCCGGTGCCGGTGTGCCAGAGCCTGGTCCGGTGCTCGCCCCCGACGAGCACGCGGGTGCCGTCGGCGTCGAGCACCGTGGAGTAGCCGCGGAAGGTGCGGGTTGCGACCGTCGCGCCCGTGGTAGCCGACCACACCTTCACCTTGGTCGTCCGGCCGTGGATCCTGGCGGAGACGAGGTTCTGGCTGTCACCGGACAGCTCGGTCAGGTAGACCTCGCCCCGACCGAGCGGGGTCCGAGTGCCATCGGGCGCGATCCGGAAGAACCGGCCGTGCGCGCCGGCCCGGTCGGCGGTGCCGACGACGTACGACGTACCGGAGGTGCCGAGCAGCACCACCGTCGGTGCCGAGACCCGGATCCGCACCGTCCCGTCGACGATCGTCTTCCCGTCCAGGTGGGGGATCGTGACGTCGGCGCCCCGGGGCAGTTTGGCCGGGACCAGGTGGGTCGGCGGCGCGGCCGAGGCCGGCGCGGTCAGCAGCGTGGCGGCCAGCGTGCCGGCGGTGAGCACGCCGAGGAGGGCGGGGAGGGGGCGCATGGTCGGGTCCTTCGTCTGGGTCGTCAAGGGTCGTCGGGGGAGACGCTCGGCCCGCCCCGATGGTTGCATCGGGGCGCGAGTTGCGAAACCGCGTCGAAGTCTCCGACCGCGCGCCCGTACCCTTCTCCGCATGATCTTGCGGATGTCCAGCCTGTTCGTGCGCACGCTGCGTGACGATCCCGCGGACGCCGAGGTGCCGAGCCACAAGCTGCTGGTGCGCGCTGGGTACATCCGGCGGGCCGCCCCCGGGATCTACACCTGGCTGCCGCTCGGGCTGCGGGTGCTGCGCAAGGTCGAGAACATCATCCGCGAGGAGATGGACGCGATCGGCGCCCAGGAGCTGCTCTTCCCGGCGCTGTTGCCCCGGGAGCCCTACGACGCGTCGGGCCGCTGGACCGAGTACGGCGACGGAATCTTCCGGCTCAAGGACCGCAAGGAGGCCGACTACCTGCTCGGGCCGACGCACGAGGAGATGTTCACGCTAGTCGTGAAGGACCTCTACTCGTCGTACAAGGACCTGCCGCTGGCGATCTACCAGATCCAGACCAAGTACCGCGACGAGGCACGGCCCCGGGCCGGGCTGCTGCGTGGGCGCGAGTTCGTGATGAAGGACAGCTACTCCTTCGACGTCGACGACGCGGGACTCGACGCCAGCTACCAGCGCCACCGCGACGCCTACATCCGGATCTTCGACAAGCTCGGCTTCGAGTTCGTCATCGTCAAGGCGATGAGCGGGGCGATGGGCGGCTCCAAGTCCGAGGAGTTCCTCGCCAAGGCGGCGGTCGGCGAGGACACCTACGTCCGCTGCACGCGCTGCGACTACGCCGCCAACGTCGAGGCCGTCGACACCCCCGCGCCCGCCCCGTCGGCGTACGACGACGCCGCGGCCGCCCACGCCGAGCAGACGCCGGACACACCCACGATCGACACTCTGGTGGCCCACCTCGACGCGGCGTTCCCGCGCGCCGATCGGCCCTGGACCGCCGGCGACACGCTCAAGAACGTCGTCTTCTCGGTCCGGTACCCCGACGGCACGGTCGAGGCATTGGCCATCGGCCTGCCCGGCGACCGCGAGGTGGACACGAAGCGGCTGGAGTCCAAGCTGGGGGAGGGCGTGACCTTCGAGCCCTTCGGCGAGGCCGACTTCGCGGCCCGGCCGACCCTGGCCAAGGGCTACATCGGCCCCGGCGCGCTGGGCGAGAAGAAGCCCGCCGGTGTGCGCTACCTGCTCGATCCGCGCGTCGTCGAGGGCACGGCCTGGGTGACCGGCGCCGACATCTCCGGCAGCCACGTGCTCGACCTGGTGGCCGGCCGCGACTTCACCGGCGATGGGGTCATCGACGTGGGCGAAGTGCGCGACGGCGACCCCTGTCCGGTCTGCGGCGTCACGGATGGCGGGGTGCTCGAGTCCGCCCGCGGCATCGAGATGGGCCACATCTTCCAGCTCGGCCGCAAGTTCGCCGACGCACTCGGCCTCCAGGTCCTCGACGAGAACGGCAAGCTGGTCACGGTCACCATGGGCTCCTACGGCATCGGGCCCTCGCGTGCCGTCGCCGCGATCGCCGAGGGCACCCTCGACGAGCTCGGCCTCTCGTGGCCGCGCAACGTCGCGCCCGCCGACGTACACCTGGTGGCGACCGGCAAGGACGAGGAGGTGTTCGCGGCCGCCGAGCGGATCGCGACCGAACTCTCCGCCGCCGGTGTGGAGGTGCTCTACGACGACCGCCCCAAGGTCAGCCCGGGCGTGAAGTTCAAGGACGCCGAGATCATCGGCGTCCCCACGATCGTCGTGGTCGGCCGCAACCTGGCCGAGGGCACGATCGAAGTCCGCGACCGGGCCACCGGCGAGCGCGAGGACGTCGCGGCCGAGTCGGTCGTCGACCATGTGATCGGCGTGGTCAGGGCCTGATCAAGCCTCAAATCTCATTTAGATCGGCGAGGTCCTCGGTGGTCGGCTGCCACCGCAGGGCGGCGGCGTTGGCCCGGACCTGGTCTCCGCGGGTGGCGCCGGAGATGACCGACGACACACACGGCTGTGCGGCCAGACCCGCGATGGCGACGTCGAGCAACGACAGGTCGCGGTCGGCGGCGTAGCTCTCCAGGGCCTCGATCCGATCCCAGTCCGCGGTGGCGAGCCACCCGCTGCGGGCCGGGTCGAGCGCCGCGCGGGAGCCCTCGGGCGCGCCCTCGCCGCGGTGGTACTTGCCGGTGAGCAGGCCGTATTCCAGCGGGAAGAACGGCAGGATCCCCAGGCCGAACCGCTCGCTGGCCGGGGCCACCTCGTCCTCCACGGTCCGGTCGAGCAGTGAGTAGCGGTTCTGGACCGAGACGAACGGCGTGAGCCCGCCGGAGCTCGCCGTCCAGGCGGCATCGGCCACCTGCCAGCCGTCGAAGTTGGAGCAGCCGACGTAGAGCACCTTGCCCTCGCGGACCAGGTCGTCGAGCGCCGCGAGAGTCTCCTCGAGCGGCGTGATCGCGTCGTAGGCGTGCAGTTGATAGAGGTCGACGTGGTCGGTCTGCAGCCGACGCAGGCTGGCCTCGATCGCGCGTCGTACGTAGCGACGGGAGCCGCGCACGCCGTGATCGGCGCCGAGCGTGCCCTGCATGTCCATCCCGAACTTGGTGGCCACCACGAAGCGGTCGCGGCGTCCTCTCAGCGCGTCGCCGAGCAGCTCCTCGCTCTGGCCGGGGTGGCCGCCGTATATGTCCGCGGTGTCGAGCAGGGTGACCCCCGTGTCCTCCGCGGCGTCCAGGATCTCCGAGACCCCGGCGGCGTCGACGCGTCGGCCGAAGGCGTTGCAGCCGATCCCGACCGCGCTGACCATGAGTCCCGACTCGCCGAGGGGGCGCTGTTCCATTTCCATGTCGACGACCCTATGGAACTAGGTTTCGCGCATGCCGATCGACGCTGTGATCTTCGACTGGGGCGGCACGCTCACCGCGTGGCACGACATCGACTTCCACGCCGAGTCGCTGGCGTTGGCCCAGGCGGTCGTGGGCGCCGACCACGAGGCCGAGGTCTCCCAACAGCTCCTGCACGCCGCCGGCAACACCAT
>DOWL01000105.1:22030-24887 GCA_003519585.1 Nocardioides sp.
CTGCACGCCGCCGGCAACACCATCTGGGGCCGCTCCCGCGACCACCAGCAGAGCGCGACGGTGGCGGACCTGTTCGCCGAGGCCGGGCTCGACCACGACCCCGAGCTGCTGGCGGCGTACCACGACTTCTGGGAGCCGCACACCTACACCGACCCGGCCGTGCGGCCGATGTGGGAGGCGCTGCGTGCCGAGGGCATCAAGGTCGGCGTGCTGTCCAACACGATCTGGCCCCGCGCGCGGCACGAGCAGATCTTCGAGCGCGACGGGGTGCTCGACCTGGTCGACGGCGCGATCTACACCAGCGAGATCCCGTGGACCAAGCCGTCGCCGCAGGCGTTCGCGGCCGCGCTCGAGGCGGTTGGCGCCTCCGATCCGGGCCGGTGCGTGTACGTCGGCGACCGGCTCTTCGACGACATCTGGGGCGCCCACCAGGCGGGGCTCCGGGCGATCCTGCTGCCGCACAGCAACATCCCGCCGGAGCAGATCGGGCACACCGAGGGGGAGCCCGACGCGGTGATCCAGAGCCTCGAGGAGCTTCCCGACGTCATCCGTCGCTGGAGCTGACCCCGGACGCTCGATTGCAGTAAATCGCAATTGCAGACTTGTGCAGGTGACGGTCGCTCGCGCGGCTGCCCGCGCGAGATGCACAGTAGGGACCAGGGCGAGCGCAGGCCGGGAGTCTCGGGTCTCCCAACGTCCTGCTCAGCGGTCCGCGTACTGATCGGTTCCGGGGAATATCTCGGGAGTTCCCCGGAACGACAGTTCGCGGACCGCTGCCTGGTTCAGCAGCATGACCGCAGCCGCGCGCTGGGCGCCCGTGCTCGCACCCACCAGCGCGGCGTACGTCGCGGCGCAGGCCTGCTCGAGCGCGAGGGCGGCGGCGAATCGACCCTCGGACGTGTCCAGGCCGACCGGCGCGGTGTAGGCGGGGGCCGCTGCCACCGGGTCGCCACCCTGGGCCGCGATCTCGCCGATCAGCGCGTCGCGCTGGTCGCGGTGCGCTTCGTACGCCGCCCGGACCGCGGTGTAGAGGTCGGGTTCGCCGGCCTGCGAGGTGCGCGAGCCGATCAGGCCGTAGACGTAGACCGCCGCATGCTCGGCCTCGAGCGTCGTCCGGAGCGCGTCGAGTTCGGTCACGAGGCGGCGCCGCTCGGGAGAGCCGTGAGGTGCTGGGAGACCGATGCGGACATCGACGCCAGGAGCATGGCCAGCGAACCGCTCTCGGCCTGACCGGCGGCCTCGACCAGCGTGGTGTGCAGCTCGTGCTCCTGCCGGCGCACCAGGCGCAGAGCCGCCGCCGGAGCGAGTGCCGGACCCGCGTGGGGTTCGTGGGTGAGCTCGCCCTCGAGCACCTCGACGTGACGGCGGTGGGCACGGATGAGCGGGGTGAACTGAGCCCGGATCTCGCGAGTCCGCCGAGCCTGGCCGAGCACGGCGAGAGCAGTGGTCAGGCCGGTCAGGACCTCGTCGACCAGTGCTTGGTCAGGACTCGGTGGGTCCTCGGTCGCCGTCGGCGTGCCGGTCGACAGCGACGGGCTCGCCGAGCCCCGGCTGTCGGGTGCCGGCACGATGTCGTCGCCGTTGTCGCAGGCCGTGAGCAGCGCGACCGCGGCCAACCCGCCCAGCGCAGTACGGCGACGGACGAGCGGACGGTCGGGCACGTCGCGAGGTTAGGCCATGTCTCCCAGGCCGAAGGGTTCACGATGTCCGCTACCGTGACGGGGAACAACCCAGGATGGACAACAGCACAGGGAGGTCGCGGCCGTGGCCGGGCAGCACGACGTCGTACGGGACCGGATCGAGCAGGAGCTCGCGACCCCCTTGAGTGCGCTCGGGCTGGACGTCGAGGCGGTCGAGCTGACCCCCGCCGGCAAGCGCCGGATCCTGCGGGTCGCCGTCGACGGTGACCAGGGCGTGACGCTCGACGACGTTGCCGATGCCACCCGCGCGGTCTCGGCGGTGCTCGACGCCAGCGACGTGATGGGGGAGCAGCCCTACACACTCGAGGTCACCTCCCGCGGCGTGGATCGCCCGCTGACCCTGCCCCGGCACTGGCGCCGCAACGCCGACCGGCTGGTGAAGGTGACGACCACCGGCGGCGAGTCGTTCCGCGGCCGGGTCGTCGGGTCCGGCGAGGATGCCGTGACGCTCGACGTGGACGGGAGTCCCCGCGAACTGGCCTACGCCGAGGTGGCCACGGCACTGGTGCAGGTCGAGTTCAACCGCAGGGCCAGCACCGACTCTGCAGACGACGATGGGGAGGACTGACCGCCATGGACATCGACCTTGCGATCCTGCGCAGCCTCGAGCGTGAGAAGGAGATCTCCTTCGACGTCCTTGTGGAGGCGATCGAGCAGGCCCTCCTCACGGCGTACCAGAAGACCCCCGGCGCGGCCGAGCAGGCCCGGGTCGTCCTCGACCGCAAGACCGGCCACGTGTCGGTGCTGGCCACCGAGGTGGACGACGAGGGCACGGTGGTCGGCGAGTTCGACGACACCCCCGAGGGGTTCGGCCGGATCGCCGCGACGACCGCGAAGCAGATCATGTTGCAGCGGCTCCGCGACGCCGAGGACGACATCCGCTACGGCGAGTTCTCCGGTAAGGAGGGCGACATCATCTCCGGGATCATCCAGCAGGGCCGCAACCCCGACGACGTCATGGTCGACCTCGGCAAGCTCGAGGCGCTCCTGCCGGTGGCCGAGCGGGTGCCGGGAGAGAAGTACGAGCACGGCACCCGCATCAAGTGCCTGGTCTTCTCGGTCCGCAAGGGCATGCGCGGTCCGCAGATCACGCTGTCCCGGTCGCACCCCAACCTGGTCAAGAAGCTGTTCGCGCTCGAGGTGCCCGAGATCGCCGA
>DOWL01000105.1:25108-25379 GCA_003519585.1 Nocardioides sp.
CGCCGTGCGGTCCACCGCGTCGGGAGTCAATGCCAAGGGCGCCTGCATCGGCCCGATGGGCCAGCGGGTCCGCAACGTGATGTCCGAGCTGCACGGCGAGAAGATCGACATCGTCGACTGGTCCGACGACCCGGCCGAGCTCGTCGCCCACGCCCTCTCGCCGGCCCGGGTCACCTCCGTCGAGGTGGTCGACCTCGAAGCCCGCTCCGCGCGGGTGGTCGTGCCCGACTTCCAGCTGTCTCTGGCGATCGGCAAGGAGGGCCAGAACGCC
>DOWL01000105.1:25484-30351 GCA_003519585.1 Nocardioides sp.
CGGCAAGGAGGGCCAGAACGCCCGGCTCGCGGCAAGGCTCACCGGCTGGCGGATCGACATCCGATCGGATGAGGCTCCCGAGCAGTGACGCGCGAGGAACGAGCGCGTCGCGTGGGCTCGGGAGGGTTGAGCAAGCGACGCGACTGAGGCACGAAGTCGCGTCAGCGCGTTGAAACACACGCAAGCCGAGGCTGGAACTCAACCACCGACACTCGGCTCCAGGCAGACCGCCGGCAGGTCGAACCATCGCAAGTGCTCGAAGTCGGCGCTGACCCGGTCGCCGACACCGTCCTCGGCGACGACCTCGGGGAGCGCGGCGAACAGCTCCACGGCCTCGTCGAGGTAGCCGGCCAGGGCGCTCTCCGGCGCCGAGTCGTGCTCGTGCGGGTAGGTGAGGACGCCGTCGGCATCGTAGGAGAGCGCGGTGAGCCGCAGCGGGGGCTCGACGGGGCCGGCCCGGTGGTGCCACAGGCCGGTGGCGGGGTCGAAGCGGTACGCCGGCGCCAACTTGTGGCCCTGGTCAGCGACCAGCGCGACCGCTCGCACGACGTACTCGAAGACCGGCTCGCTGAGGAAGTAGTTGAAGTTGATGCGGACCCAGCCCGGCTTGATGCCCTCGCAGCCACCGGCGATCTCACGCTCGAACTCGTGTGACCGGTCGAGGTCGATCCCGAGGAGCCGGTGGCCGTAGGGGCCGGCGCACGAGCAGCCGCCGCGACTCTGGATCCCGAACAGGTCGTTGAGGATCGAGACCACCAGGTTGTGGTGGAGGTAGCGCCCACCCGGCCGGCGGATCACGAACGAGACGATCGAGAGGCGCTCCGCGTCGAGGTTGCCGAGCACCTCGATCGCGGGGTGCTCGTGCCAGGCGGACACCGCGCGGCGCAGGAAGTCCTCCTCGTGCGCACGGATGGTCGCCACACCCACCGCGTCCTTGAGCGCGAAGACCAGCCCGGCCCGGATCGACTCGACGATCGCGGGGGTGCCGCCCTCCTCCCGGTGGGCGGGGTCGGCGATGTAGCGATGCTCCTGCGGGTTGACGTACGACACGGTGCCGCCGCCGACCACGTCGGGGACCGTGTTGGTGAGCAGGCGTCGCGAGACGACGAGGACTCCCGGTGTGCCCGGGCCGCCGATGAACTTGTGCGGCGAGAGGAAGATCGCGTCCTTACGCGCCGCGATGTCCGCGGGGTCGCTCGGGTTCATCTCGATGTCGACGTACGGCGCGCAGGCGGCGAAGTCCCACAGCGCGAGCGCGCCGTGGTGGTGGAGCAGCCGAGTGATCCGGTGGGTGTCGGTGACGATGCCGGTGACGTTGGATGCCGCACTGAACGACCCGATCTTGAGAGTGCGGTCGGCGTACCGAGCGAGCTCGGAGTCGAGTTGGGCCACGTCGATGTGTCCGTCGGCGTCCTCGTGGATCGTCACGACGTCGGCCGTGGACTCACGCCACGGCAACTCGTTGCTGTGGTGTTCGTAGGGGCCGATGAAGACCACGGGCCGTTCCTCGCGCGGGATCCGTGCGGAGAGCTGGTGCCGGTGGTCGAGGTCGGCCGGGATCCTGATCCCGAGAATGCCCACCAGCTTGTCGAGCGCACCGGTCATGCCGCTGCCGCAGAAGATCACCACGGTGTCGTCGTCGCCGTTCACCGACCGGTGGATCTGGGCGCGGGCGTCCTCCCGCAGCCGCGTGGTCTGCAGCCCGGTACCGCTGCTCTCCGTGTGCGTATTGGCGTAGCGCGGCAGCACCTCATCGCGGATGAAGTCTTCGATGAAGGTCAGAGCCCGCCCGCTGGCGGTGTAGTCGGCGTAGGTGACCCGGCGCGGCCCGAACGGTCCGTGCATCAGTTGGTCGTCACCGATCACCGACTCCCGGATCCGGCGCAGGATCGGGGGAGCAGGCAGAGCGGGGTCGGGGCGTGCGACGGCACCCATGTGCGGACTCTAGAACTGCGGGCCCCATCTCGGGCAGACCCAGGCGTCGGCATCCGCGATCACCTCGACCGTGTGGCAGTTGTCGAGGCGACGCTGCGGCGAGCTCCGCCGCCTGGCGCCGACCCCGCACGGTCAGCGAGCCGCCCTCCTCGGCCCAGGTGGGCGCTTCGTACTCCGCCTCGCCATGCCGGGCGACGACCAGCGTGCTTGCGCACTGGAGGGCCGTCACGATCGGGTGCCCGCGATCCGGTCGACGACCAGCCGGGGGACCAGGTGGTCATCCTCGCCGGTGGACCAGTTCGGGAAGTCGTAGATCGTGAGCATCAGCTGGAGCGGGTACGTCGGCGGGCGGGGGCACCGGCGGAGCACGGCGCCGTCGACGCTGAACACCGCTTCTCCGGCGTCCCACTCAACGGCGTACAGGTGCGGCTCGACCACGTCGATGCGGACCCTCGGGGCCGCGAAGTCCTCGGTGAGGGCCGGGTCGCGCTTCGCCTTGATGCCCACGCCGATCTCGGCGCTCGGGTCGCCGGGCGGACCGAGGTCCTTGCCGAAGATCTCGAAGACGCAGAGCTCACCGCACCGTTCGCGGGCCTCATCGTCCTCGAAGCCACTCAAGAACAGCGCGGCCATGGACCGTGGCGAGAGGTCCATCCGGGCCGAGATCTCGACCCGCCCACTCGCGGGGAGCCACCCCTCGAACCGCTCCTGCTCCTCGAGCACCACCTGTCCCTCGCGGAACGCCTGCTGGCCTTGTGGTGAGCCGAGTCGGCCGGACCAGTTGCCGGACTGCAGCGCGGAGACCCGCAGGGGTGGATCGTGGTCGCCCGCGCACCACAGCGGCTGGTCAGGGGGAATGTCCAGCGCGAGACCGTCGTTGTCGAAGCGGAAGCTCGCCCGGGTGCTATCGCGCGACGACCAAGCCGGGAGGTAGTGGGGATACCACGTCGCCGGATCGAGATCCGGACCGAGGAAGCGGTCCTCGAACCAGGTCGGGTCTTCGGCTCCGGGCGCCACAGCGCCACGCTAGCCCGTCTGGTGGACGCGCCCGGTTCGGGGAACGCGGGTCCGGGCGGTAGTGTTGATCCTTGGTGGCGAGCGAACCGGTCCGGACCTGCGTCGGATGTCGTGCGCGAGCCGCCAAACGTGAGCTGGTGCGGGTGACCGTCGGCTCGGATGCGCACGGCCACGCGGCCGTCGTACCCGATCCGCAGGGCACCGCACCCGGCCGCGGGGCGCACCTGCACCCCACGACCGAGTGTTACGAGCTCGCCGTGCGCAGGAAGGCGTTCGGCCGGGCCCTCCGTCATGACGGTGGGGGTGCCCCGGGTGGGCTCGACACCGCAGCGGTGGGGGAGTATGTCGCCGCCCGCGCTCGCGAGCACGAGCACCGCGAAGCAGCAATGACCGAAGACCGAGAAGAAGGCTGGAGCAGCAGCTCATGAGCACTCGATGAGTCACTCCCGATGAGTTTGCACAACCACTGACGCCTCCTCACCCCGCGAACCGGGTCGGAGGCCAGTAGAAGGAGAATTGTGGCCAAGACCCGAGTTCACGAACTCGCGAAGAAGTACAACGTCGAGAGCAAGTTCGTTCTCGAGAAGCTCAAGGAGATGGGCGAGTTCGTCAAATCGCCCTCCTCGACCATCGAGCTGCCCGTCGAGAAGAAGTTCGAGAAGGAGTACGGCGAGCAGCTGAAGGCCGCCGCCGAGACGGCCGCACCCGCTGCGCCCGCCGCTCCCGCCGAGCCGAAGCCCGCAGCCAAGAAGGCACCTGCCAAGAAGGTGGCCGAGGCCGAGCCCGTCGAGGCTCCGGCCGCGGCGGCTGCTTCGGCGGTTCCGGCTCCTCCAGCGGCTCCGGCTGCACCGGCTGCCCCCGCCGCGCCGGCCGAGGCGCCCGTGGTGGAGACCCCGCCGACGCCCGAGCCGCCAGCCGAGCCGGAGGCTCCCGCGGCGTCTGCTTCGACGACCGACGATGCCCCCAAGGCTCCGGCCCCGAGGCCGGTCGGCCGGCCCGGCGCCCCGCGCCCGGGCAACAACCCGTTCGCTTCGAGCCAGGGCATGGGCCGACGTCCGGCTCCTCGCCCCGGCACCGAGGCCGCGGGCAGCGATGCCCCTGACGGTCAGCGTCCCCCGCGTCCGGCGGCGGGCGCCCGCCCGGGCATGCCGCGACCCAACCCGGCGATGATGCCCAAGTCCCCGGCGGCGTTCGGCGCCGGTCCCGGCGGACGTGGTCCCGGTGGCCCCGGTCGCGGTGGACCCGGCGGACCGGGCCGAGGCGGTCCCGGCCCGGGCCCGCTACCAGGCCAAGGACCTGACCGACTGGGCAAGGTACTGCGGGCTGACGTTGCGCCGGCCTGGCCACTGGCCCCTGCGGCCGGCATGGGCGCAGCGCGGCGCGGTGGTGGCCGCCACCATCGGCGGGGAACCGGCCGTGCGGGGCTACCTGGACGCCGCCNNAGGTGGTGCCGGTGCCGGTGCTCCGGGTCGTCCCGGTGGTGGCGGCGGCTTCGCCGGTGGCGGTCGCCCCGGTGGCGGCAACCGCCCGGGCCAGCGTGGCCAGACCCAGGGTGCCTTCGGTCGCCCCGGTGGACCCTCGCGCCGCGGCCGCAAGTCGAAGCGGGCCCGTCGCCAGGAGTTCGAGGCCATGGAGGCCCCGACGATCGGCGGCGTGCGCGTCCGCAAGGGCAACGGCGAGACCGTCCGGCTGCCCCGCGGTGCGTCCCTGACCGACTTCGCCGAGCGGATCGGCGTCGACGCGGCCCAGTTGGTGCAGATGCTGTTCAGCCTCGGCGAGATGGTGACCGCGACCGAGTCCGTCAACGACGCCACCCTCGAGCTGCTCGGCGAGGAGCTCAACTACGTCGTCGAGGTGGTTTCGCCCGAGGACGAGGACCGTGAGCTGCTCGAGTCCTTCGACATCGAGTTCGGTG
>DOWL01000105.1:30595-30860 GCA_003519585.1 Nocardioides sp.
TCATGGGTCACGTCGACCACGGAAAGACCAAGCTGCTCGACGCCCTGCGCGACGCCAACGTCGTGGACAAGGAGGCCGGTGGCATCACCCAGCACATCGGTGCCTACCAGGTCACGGCCGAGGTCGATGGGCACGAGCGTCGGATCACCTTCATCGACACCCCGGGTCACGAGGCGTTCACCGCCATGCGTGCTCGCGGTGCCCAGGCGACGGACATCGTCATTCTGGTGTGTGCGGCCGACGACGGCGTGATGCCCCAGACCAA
>DOWL01000088.1:0-5505 GCA_003519585.1 Nocardioides sp.
CCACCGACCCCCCCATGATCCGCCGCCCGCGACCCCCCGGCCGTTTCCCCCGACGGCCCGCGGACAACGGACCACCAACCCCCTGGATGGCCCCCCGATGTCCGCATCCCTCCCCAGCGTCGCCCTTATCGCGCGCCGGACCTGAGACCAAGTCCGGGGGACCCCAAGGGGTCGGGGTCCCCCGGGCTCGGATGGGAGTCCCCCCACTCCCACCACGCGGAAATCCCCACTCCGCATCGGATCCCGCATCCTGCGACCGGCCCGGGGGTGGCAGGAATCGGGGTCCAGACGACGCTTCGGCCCAGGGGGGCCGAAGCGTCGTCGTACGTCCGCACGCTGTCAGGGACTATCGGCCCGTGGCGCCCAGCGTCACCGCAGATGCGCCGAGCAGCCGCTTCGCCTCCCGGATCCCGCTGGCCATCGCGCCATCGGCGTACCCGACCCGCGCGCTCTGCGTGTGCTCACCGGCGAACAGGATCCGGCCGGCCACCGGAGTCCCGAGCCGGTCGAGGTCGGCGTTGGTCGAACCTGGAGTCACATGGGTGTACGCACCGGCAGTGTGGGCGTCGGCCGCCCACTCGGTGACCAGGGTCGCGACCGGCGCCGGACACGGCGCCGCGAGTACGGCGGAGAGCTGGTCGATCATCCAGGGCACGGCCCCAGCCGGCCAGGTCGGCGCGAGCCGTTCGGCCGCCGAGTGGAAGGCGTGACACACGAGGATCGGCCCGACGCCGAACGCGTCGAGGTCGAAGAGCCAGGCCGCGGGTTGGCTCGGCTCGGCCGGGAACAGCACCAGGTGCGACCACCCCGCCTCGCGCCAGAACGGCCGCTCGAACCGGAGCACCACCTTCTCGTACCGCCCGAATCCGAGCTGCTTGATGAGCTGCGTGCGCTCGCTCGGGAGTGCCGGGGTGAAGGCCGGCCGCCCATCCTTGAGGACGCCCAGGGGTACGGCGACGACGGCGTGCGATCCGTGTTCGTCCGGGCCGGCGGTCGACGAGACCACGACGCCGTCATCGGTCCGGGCGAGGCCGGTCACCGGGTGACCGCGCCGCACCTCGAGCCCGGACGCCATCGCGTCGACGATCGCGGCGTAGCCGGGGCGAGGCAGGTCGCCGAAGTAGTGCTCGTCGTACTCGTCCTGCGTCCACAGCCACTCCAGCGACTGCCGCTCGGCCGCGCCGGCGGCGTCCGCCTCGACGCTGGCCCGCAGGCTCTGGCGGGTTCGGCGCCGACGGTCGCCCGCGAGTCCGGTCGTGCTCACGAACGCCTCGATCCCGTCGGCGGCCGACGCGCCGGGGCCGAGCTGGGCCCGGAGGGCATCCAGGGCAGGTCCGAAGCCGCCGAGGTCTCCCGACCGCTCACGCTCGACCTCCTCGGGCGAGAGCCACTGCCGGTTGCCGACGTCGAACGCCGTGAGAGCCGGCAGCGGATCGCCGGCCCGGCACTCGACACCGGCGAGCTCGGCAAAGCGCCGAAGCGGATTGCCGGTCGGGTGGTGCAGCCACGATCCGCCCAGGTCGACCGCTGAACCGGCGAGGTCGACGGTGTGCAGCCGACCACCCAGGCGGCGTCGGGCCTCGAGCACCGTGCAGTCGACGCCGGCGTGGTGGAGTGCGTTGGCGACGGTGAGTCCCGCGATGCCCGCCCCCACGACGATCACGCGACCGACCGCACCCTCGAGCCCACCCGGCACCTCGGCGTTGCCGTCGTCGAACACGCCCACCCGCGGGTCCGGTCCGATGGAGTGGCCCATGGCGCAGGTTATCCAGACTGGATCGACGGCCGGACCCGGAGCGATAGTCCCTGACCGTTACGTCCGCGACACGCCGTACGAGCGACACGAGGGTCTGGGACTATCCCGACGCAGGGCGACCGGCCCTCGCCGTCGCAGGGGCCGGCAAGGACCGGCCTGACGACGACGGGGGATCAACGCCGCCGAAGGGCCCCGAAGGCAGCGTGGGGCTGCTCCGAGTCACCCTTGTGGACACGGTAGTTCGGCGGCACCCGCTCGGTCATCCGCCATATACGGGATCTCACCCCTGTGGGTGAGGCGAGATCGCTCCTCGACTGACCCAAGCTGGTCCGCCCCGAGCTTGGCCCCTGTCGGAATCCGAACAGCTGTGGGGATTTCTGACGTTCTCGGCCGTTGCAACGCCCAAGAAGGTCAGGGATCCCAACAGTTGTTGGGATTCCTGCTCATCACGAGGCCTATACGTCCTCACGGTCGAGCGGCCGTTTCGGATGACGTCCCGGCTCCGCCACGGCGCTCATCGGAGGACGAAACCCGGGACGAGAGGGTCGTGCGGGTCGACGACGAACCGGTGCTCGCCGGTGCGGTACGCCGTACCGGTGACCTGCGGGACGATCGCCGCACGCCCGTCGATGTCGACGGACTCGAGGACTCTGCCGGTGAAGGTGCTGCCGACGATCGAGTCGTGGCGCAGGGTCGCTCCGGCCGGGAGACGACCATCGGCGGCGAGCACGGCGAGCCGGGCGCAGGTGCCCGAGCCACAGGGCGAGCGGTCGACCTCGCCGTCGGCGAAGATCGTGACGTTGCGCTGGTGCAACTGCCCGTCGACGGTCGGGCCGAGGTCATCGAACCAGATGGTTCCGTAGATGCCGTTCAAGCGCGGATCGGTCGGATGCACCGCCACCTCGCTGTCGTTGAGCGCCCACTTGATCTCACGGCCCACCGCGACGAGATCGCCGAGGTGCTCCGGCGTCACGGCGAGGCCGACGTCGGAGGCGGGCAGAGTGGCGTACGTCGCACCGCCGAAGCTCACCGTCACCCGGACCTCGCCCCGCGACGTGGACACGGCCACTTCCCGAGCCACTACCCAGCTCGGCACGTTGACGAAGTCGACCTCGACGACGCGGGCCGCCTCCCGGCGTACGCGCGCGGTGACTCGCCCCGACGGGACATCGATGCGTACGTCGACCGACCCGGTCTCGGGGGCAGCGACCCGACCGGTCTCGACCGCCCAGACGCCGAGCGCGATGGTGCCGTGACCGCATGCGGTCGAGAAGCCGTCCTTGTGCCAGAACAGCACGCCGAGGTCGGCGCCGTCGTCGTCGGGCGGCACCAGGAACCCGCCATACATGTCGGCGTGGCCACGGGGTTCGGAGCACAGCAGGGCTCGCAGGTGCTGGGCGCCGGCGTCGTCGATCGCCCGGGCCCGGCGGTCCGCGACACTGTCTCCTGCGAGCGGCACCGGCGGATCCACGACGATCCGGAACGGCTCTCCCCCGGTGTGGTAGTCGGTGGTCTCGATCGCGACCGCTCGCTGGCTCATCCGAACGCGAGGTCGACCGCGTCGGCGAGGGCGGCCATCGAGGGCAGTTCCAGGTCATAGCTCCACTCGCCCGACGGCTCGGGGGTGGCGCCCCACCCGGGTCGGCCGTGCCGGCGGTTGATCCAGACCGAGGGCAGCCCCTCGCGCTTGGCCGGCACGTGGTCGTGGAACAGGCTCTGCGCCACGTGCAGCAGCTCGGACCGTTCGACGCCGAGCGTCGGCAAGGTGCTGTCGAGGGCTCGGAAGTGGTTCTCGGCGGGCTTGTAGGCGCCAACGTCCTCGGCCGTGATCACAGCGGCGAAGTCCCCGCGCAAGTGGCGGTTGCTGCCGGCGAAGCCGTCGCGGTGCACGTTGGACACGATGATCAGCCGGTAGTGCCGGGCGAGCCGCGCGAGCGCCTCCGCGGAGTCCGGGAACGCCGGCCAGTCCGGGACCGAATCGCCCAACCGCTGCGCCCATTCGTGACTGACCGGTCGATCGAGGTCAGCTCCGGTACGGCGGAACGCCTCCGCCAACACCTCTGGGTACAGCACCGCAGGCAGCTCCTGCTCGACCGCCGCTTCGTTGTCGCCGTACGCCAGCAGCAGTTCTTCGTCGGTGCGGTCGAGCCGCTGCTCGCGGGCCCACGGCGACAGCACGGCGAGGATCCCCGCCTCCCAGTCGATGAGGGTGCCGTAGCAGTCGAAGCTCATGGCCTTGAACGGCGTGAGGTCCAGCTCCGTCATGGTGGTGTCCTTTCCGCGGCTCGAAGAGATCCTGTCTCATGGAGCAGAAAAGCGACGGGCGGCATATGATGTATACGTGAGCGCACTGACGAATACCGTGCTCGGACGACGGCTACCGATGCCGATTCGCGTCACGCACCTCGTCGTGGCGGCCGCGCTGATCTGGTCAGCCTTCGTCGACGGTCAGCCGATGTTCCTGTGCCTCGCGGCGATCCCGCTCGCGGCCTTGGTGCTGGTGGTGTCCTACCTGTCCGGACGGCAGGGGACGGAGCTACGAGGTCAGTCGAGGTAGGGGATCGTCTGCGAGCCTTCGGGAAGCACGATCACCTGCGCGTCCGGTCCGGCCCGGGCCACCTGCTCCGCGACCAGCGCGCTCACGTCGGGCGCCGGGAGCAGGTGCGCTTGCCGGAGATCCTCGTCCGACAGATGCGCTGAGTGGACGAACACCTCGGCCTGGGTCTGGACGCGCGCCTGCACCTGGACCTGCCATTGGTCAGGCACGGTCACGGGGCGACGGGCGATGCTGTCCAACAGCGCCTGGGGTGACTCCGCCTGCTGCAGGACCTGGCGGTACTCACCGTGGTCCGGGAATCCGTCGCGGCACTCGGCAGCGCACACGATCGTGCCGCCCGGTTTCACGACCGTCGCCGCGGCGGACATCCCCTTCACCGCCTGATAGAGGTTCTGGTCGAGCGGGTAGCCCGAGTTGGTGGTCACCACCACCTCGGCCGGCGCGCGGACCCGGCGCATGGCCACCCGCCGGGAGTGCCGACGGGCGGCCGCATGCATCGCGAGCAGGTCGCCGCCGTACGCAGCGACGATCTCCTTGTCGCGGTTGAGGATGACGTCGAAGCCGAAGTCGACTCCGGTGCCGACAGCGATCGCGCGGATGTCGTCGTGGACCGGATTGCCCTCGCAGACGCCCCACCGCGCATCCGGATGACCGATCCGCTGCGCGTCGTGGAGCACGAGGACGGTGTCGAGCCCGGCCAGCCCCGGTGCGGCCAACTTCGGCCCGCCCGAGAAGCCGGCGAAGAAGTGCGGCTCCACGAACCCCGTCGTGATCCGGACACCGGCTCCGACCCACTCCCGGTTGAGCCAGACCGGTACGCCGGCGCCGAACTCGCCGCACCAGGTGAGGCTGCCCGAGTCGCGGGCGTCGTGGTTGACCACGCGGACCACCTCGGGGATCTCGCTGCCGAGCATCTCGCGGATCTCGGCATCGGTATTGGCGCGATGGGTTCCGGTGGCGACGAGGATCACCACGTCACTGAGCGGGACCAAACCCTCCATCTCCTCGAGCAGAGCCATCACCATCTGCTGGCGGGGCTGGGGCCGGGTCAGGTCGCAGATCGAGATCGCCACCGACCCTCGGCGGTGCAGCCGCTCCCTCAATGGCGGCCCGGCGACCGGCGCACTCAGCGCTTGGCGCAGAGCCGCTGCCGGATCGGGGGCAGCCGGCTCGAATATCGGCTCGATGACCG
>DOWL01000088.1:5606-16382 GCA_003519585.1 Nocardioides sp.
TCGAATATCGGCTCGATGACCGTCGTGTTCGCCGCGGGCAGCACGACGTCGAGCCCGTGCTCGCCGTGCGCGAGGCGGACGTCGATGGTCCGGGTCATGACGCCGAGGCCTCGAAGAAGCGGGCAAGCTCGGAGCCCGCCTGCGCGACCCAGTACAACGGCCGGCCCATGGCCCGCTCGACGCCGTCGGCCAACGCGACCAACTCCACGCTGGTCGCGAACCCGGTCGGCGGGCTCGCGATCCGCCCCGCGACAAGGAACGCGTCGGTGCCGCGTTCGCGAGCTGCGGCCAACACGTGACTCACGAGCTTGCCGCTCGAGCTCTGCTCGTCGAACTGGCCCTCGCCGGTCACGATGGCGTCCGCGCCCGCAAGCACGGTAACCAGATCGGTGACCTCGAGCACCTGACGGGCGCCGGACGAGAGGCTGGCTCCCCACGCGACCAGGCCGAACCCGGTCCCCCCGGCCGCACCCGCGCCGGGCTGCAACGAGTCGGCGCCGACCAGGTCGGCCCAGTGGGTCAGGGCCTGCTCGAGCAGCACTACGTCGTCGGGCGATGCGCCTTTCTGCGGACCGAAGACTCGCGCCGCTCCGCGCGGACCGGTCAGCGGGTTGTCGACGTCGCACAGGACAGTCGCGCCGCCTGGAGGCAGCGGTCGCAGTCCGGTCAGGTCGACGTCTGCGAGCTCGAGCAGCCCGATGCCACCGGGGCTGACGGCCGCGCCGTCGCTCCGGGTCAGCCGGGCACCGAGCGCACTCAGCGCACCAGCCCCACCGTCGGTCGACGCGCTGCCACCGATCGCAAGCAGCAGCCGCTCGACACCATGGTCGAGCGCGGCGGCGATCGCCTGGCCGAACCCGCGCGTGCTGGCGGTCAGCGCGTTCGGCGGAGCCAGGGTCAGGCCACAGGTGGAGGCGAGCTCCACGACGCCGGTGCCGTCGGGGAGCAGGAGCCACGATGCGGCGAAGAATGCACCCTGTGGCCCTTCGACGGTCACCGCCAGACGTTGGCTGCCGGGCACCGACCGCTCCAGGCAGTCCAGCGTTCCCTCGCCACCGTCGGCGAGCGGGAGCTGGATCAGGCTGTCCTGCGGTCGCCGTACCCGCCAACCCGCGGCAAGCGCGCCCGCGACCTCCGCGGCGCCTGCGGTGGATTTGAAGCTGTCGGGCGCGAGCACGACGGTCGCGGAGCCGCTCATGTCCCGGCCGCCTGCTGCTGGTAGCGACGCAGGAGCTGGGGCGCCTGGACGAGCAGGTAGCCGGTCTCGACGCCGCCGCTGACGGCCGCGACGACCCGACCTCCGCGCGGCAGCTCGCCCTCGGTCACGTCGATCCACTCGGAGTCGGGGGCGCGGTGACCGACGAAGTGCACCAACCGGCCGTGCTGCTCGGTCCAGAACATCGGGACGGTGTCGAACGGGCGCGGCTCCCCGTGGGTGAGGTTGTACGCCGCCGCCGCGCCCTGTTCGACGGCCACCGCCCAGTGCTCCACCCGGGTCCGCCGACCCAGCCGCGCCGAGGGCCAGTCGGCGACGTCGCCCGCGGCGGCGACGTGCTCGTGACCGGGAACCAGCAGGGTCGCGGCCACCTCCACCGCCCCCTCTGATGTCATCGGGATCCTCGACCCGGCCAGCCAGTCCGTGGCGGGCCGGACGCCAACCGCGATCAAGGCGATTCCGGCCCGCAGCACCTGACCGTCGTCGAGGACCACCGACACCCCGTCCTCGTCCTGGGTCAAGCTGGTGACCAGCCGGCCGAGAAGCACCCGCACGCCGTGCTCGTCGTGCCAGCGGCGGGCCAGGGCGTCGACATGGCTGCCCAGCGCTTTCGCGAGTGGAGTCAGCGAGGGGTCCACGGCGGTGACCCGCGCGCCAGCCGCAGCCAACGTCGAGGCGACCTCGGAGCCGATCAGGCCGGCACCCACGACGACGACCTCCGCGACCTCGCCACCGGACGCGGCGCTCGCCACCCAGCTGCGGACCCGTGCCACCTGGGTCGGGTCGTCCACGCTGCCGACCCGCCCGGTCAACTCGATCCCCTGAAGGGTCCGGGCCACCGATCCCGACGCGACGAGAAGCCGGTCGAACCCCAGGCCGGTGCCGTTCTCGAGCCGCACGACGCCGGCGTCGAGATCGAGATCGACGGCCCGGGAGTCGTGCCGGCGCACGACGGGATCGACCACCATCGTGCGACGGAGTTGGTCGAGATCCTGCGCGCCGGAGAGGAGCTGCTTGCTCAGCCCGGGCCGGTAGTAGGGGCCGTCCGGCTCGGCCGCGACCAGGTGCAGCTCCCCGGCGTACCCGTCAGCCGTGAGGGCCCGCAGCGCGCGAGCTCCGGCGGCACCGGCTCCGACGACGACCAGTCGCTCGCCGGCCCCGGTCACTCAGCCCCCCGCGAGCAGGATCGCCTGCTTCGGGCAGATCAGCGCGGCCTCACCGACGGTGTCCTCGTCGTCGGGGTCGACCTCGCTCCTCAGCACTACCAGCTCGCCCTGCTCGTCGAGTTCGAAGTAGTCCGGCGCCAGGCCGACGCAGATCGCGAAGCTCTGGCACAGCTCCTGGTCCACGGTCACGTCCACGGAACGGTTCCTCTCCTCTGCTGGGTGATGTGGGCAAGCGCCTCGCCGTCACGAGCCCGGTCAGGACGACCGCGGCTCGCTCGGCGTCGGCGCCATGCCGGTCTGGGGCACGTCGGCGATGGCGCTCCCCCTGCCGAACGCCGTGCGGAACCATCCCTTGCGCCGGTTCAGGCGACCCGTCGCACCCCGGGACTGCCCGACCACGAGGATCGTCCCCGCGATGACGACGTTGAGGAGGGTGACGAGCACGGCGAACGCCGCCAATTGTCCGTAGAAGCCGCTCTCGAAGATGTCGATCATGATGAAGCCGGCGACCGGATGGTTGGGACTCGAGAGTAGGGATGACGCCGTCGCCTCCACGAGCATGTGCGCGAACAACAGGACCCATGCGGCAGTCAGCCCGGGCACCATCAGCGGGAGCGAGACCCTCAGGAAGGTGCGCGACGGCGACGCGCCGCTCACCGCCGATGCCTCCGAGAGCTCACCGCTCACCCGGCCGTACGCCGCACCCACGGCGATGATCGCCTGCGGGCTGTAGAGGACCAGGTAGGCGAGGAACAGGATCGTCCACGTCCCGGCCAAGCTGATCGGCGCAGCGCCGAGCCCGATGATGAAGCCGACGCCGATCGCGACGTGGGTGATCGGTCCGGGAGACTTGAGGATGCCGTCGACGATGGGCGCGAACCGGCGATGTCGGTCCATGAACGCCGAGGCGACCGCCGCGATCACGACCCCGATCGTCGCCCCGAGGATGGCCAGGCTGAGGCTGGTCCGCAGCGCCAGGGGCAGCCGGTCCTCGTTGAACACCGAGGTGAACTGGTCCATCGTCAGATTCAGGCTGAACGCCGGGCGCCAATACGGCTGCAGCGCGACGTAGAGGAGACCGATCAGCGGCAGCACGCTCGCGACGGCGGCGAAGGTGATCATGAAGGCCTGGGCCGGTCGCCGCCACGGGCCGAGGTCGACCACGGTGCGGGTGCTGGACTTGCCGCCGATCCGGGCGAACCGCGCCTTGCGCGCGATCCGCCGGTCGAAGTACCACAAAGTCCCGACAAAGAGGACGAGGAAGAGCGCGCCGACCACCGTCACGTCGAGCCGGGGCGGATAGATCGATCGGGTCGAATTGATGATGTAGACCGACAGCGTCGAGATCCCGGCCGGCGTCCCGAGGATGACCGGGATGCTGTAGATCGCCGCGCCGATCATGAAGCAGAGCAGCGTGGCGCCCATGAGCGCCGGCTTGATGAGCGGCAAGGAGACCTTCCACAGTGTCCGCCCGGCGCTGGCTCCGCTGATCCGCGACGCCTCCTCGTAGGACGAGTCGATGTCCCGCAGTGCCACCGAGATCATCAGGTAGGCGAACGGGATCAGCTCGACGGTGTAGATGAAGATGACGCCGGGCCAGGAGTTGATGTTGAGCGGCCCGGTCTCCGAGTCGTAGCCGAAGAAGCCCAGGAGCGGCCGCAGGACGAGCACGTTCAGGAAGCCGGCGCGCTCGTCGGCGAGGAACTTCCAGCCGATGCTCACCGCCAGCCCGGGGATCAGCAGTGGGATGACCGGCAAGATGGTGGAGACGAAGCCCATCCGCGCGTTGGTCCGGACGTTCAGCCAGGCGAACAGCGCACTCACGCCGATCGCGATCGGCACCGCCACGATCAGGATCCGCGCGGTGGACCAGGCGGCATTCCAGAAGAGCTCCGAGGTGAAGACCCGGACGAACGCCTCGGTGTTGAAGGAGCCGTCCACCCACATGACCCGGATCACCGCACGGGTCAACGGATAGGCGATGAGCAGCGCCATCGCCCCGACGACGAGCACCGCGAAGGCGTCGAACGGCCCGACCTGGCGGCCGAAGAACCGCCGACGGCCTCTCGGCCGCGGACCGGCCGGGAGGTCGGCGCTTTCCAGCGCGGCGGCCTCGGGCCCGAGCGTCGTGTGTGCCATCGCTCAATCCCTCAGCAGGGTCAGCGAGGGCGTGCTCACGACCAGGGCGGCCTCGTCACCGGGTCGCATCCACGCGGTCGCCGGGGTGGCCAGACCGCTCATCCGGCGGCCGTTCTGGAGCAGCACCGTGAACTCGACGGTCGAGCCGGAGAACATCACCGTCTCGACGGTGACCGTCGCGATGCCCGGCTCGCCGGGCCGGGCGAGGCTCAGGGTCTCGGGACGCGCCGCGATGTACTTGTACTCGCCGCCGAGCACGTCCTTGGGTGCCGACTCCAACACCAGGTCGCCGACGTCGGTGCTGACCCGCACCCCTCCGGCGCCCTCGGCGGCGACCCCCTGGACCTCCAGGATGTTGGAGGTCCCGACGAAGGTCGCCACGAAGCGGTTGACCGGGCGGTTGTAGACCTCGATCGGCGTGTCGATCTGCACGATCTTGCCCCGGCGCATCACCGCCAGCCGGGTGGCCATCTGCATGGCCTCGTTCTGGTCGTGGGTGACGTAGATGCCCGCGAACCCAACGCGTTGCTGGGCCGCCAGGATCTCGATCCGCAACTCCTGCCGGACCTGGGCGTCGACGTTCGACAGCGGTTCGTCGAAGACCACCGCCTGCGGATCGGTCACCATGCTGCGGGCCAGGGCGACCCGCTGCTGCTGCCCTCCGCTGAGCTGCCCCGGGTACTGGTTGTGCAACTCCTCGAGACCCACGGATGCCAGGGCGCGACGCACCGCCTCCCGTCGTTGACTCTTGGACACCTTGCGGTTCACCAGCGGGTACTCGATGTTCCCCCCGACAGTCATGTGCGGCCACAGGGCGTAGTGCTGGAACATCATGCTGATGCCGCGCCGCTCGGGAGGTATGTCGATGCGGTCATCCGAGGAGTAGACCGGGCGCCCATTCGCGGAGATGGTGCCGGACTCGGGGGTCTCGAGTCCGACCAGGCTGCGCAGCAAGGTCGTCTTGCCGCAGCCGCTAGGCCCGAGGAGTACGACCATCTCCCCCCGGCCGACGGTGAGATCCACACCGTCCACGGCCGGGACGACCTCACCGCCCTCGCGACGGAAGGTCTTGAACAGGTCGTGCACCTCGACGACCGAGGTCGACTGGACGGGCTCGGTGGTGGCGGGCCCTCGTCGCTTCAACGACATCGCTCGTGACATCTCCATGAGTCCTTTCGTCGAAAGCCCCAGCTCCACGCCAACTCGGTGCGGACAGCCTCGACATCGGTGTTCGTGCGGATGGCCCGGGCGCCGACCTCTGACCGCCGCCCGGGCCACATCGCCTGCCTCAGTTGGTGAGGGGCTCCAAGCCGAGCAGGCCAATGATGTGAAGGTACCTCTCGTCCTCGGGCGTCAGGTTCTTGTCGCCCTGCACGACCTCCTCACCCTCGGGCGCCGTGTAGCAACCGTCGACGGGCTCCTCGAACGCCGCTGAGAAACCTGTCTGTCCGGGCGGTCCGGCAGCGATGCAGACGGCCGACATGCCCTCCGGGGAGACCCGGAAGTTCGCGAACACCCGGGCTGCGTTCGGGTTCGGCGACTCCTTGAAGATCGCCAGCTGTCCGGGCACCTGGATGAGCGGGTCGGTCAGCACCTTGAACGCGATCGGCGCCCCCTTGCTGGACAGGTCCGCGACAAGCATCGAGGACTGCGGGTAGCTCACGTCCTGAGCTCCGGCGGCGACGTCCTGGGTGGCCGGCACCGATCCACCGGCCTCGATCTTGGGCTGGAGCGCGGAGACCTGCTCGACGTACTCGTCTCCGAGCACGTTGCTGATCGCGTCGAGCCACGAGATGTTCGTGGAGGTAGCCCGCGGGTCAGGCAGCGTGAGCCGGCCCTTGAACTCCGGCTTGAGCACGTCGGCCCACGTGTTGAGATCCTCGCCATCCATCACGTCGGTGTTCCACGCGACGCCGAGGTACTGGACGTACTTCGCGACCCAGGTGTCGGTGACCATGTTGTCGGGCCAGGTCTGCTCGCCGAGGGTCGGCATCACCGTGTCGTCGAGCTGCAGGAACCAGTCCTTGTTCTCGACGAGGTCCTGGAAGCCAGTGGACAGCACGTCACCGGAGTTGATCCCGGACTGCTTCTCCGTCGCGACCTGCGCCGCAAGGTCCGGCCCGGCCTTGACCAGGTTCACCTTGATGTCAGGGTACTCCTTCTCGAACGCCTCGATGACAGCCGCGTTGATGCTGTCGGAGTCGCTTGAATAGAAGACGACCTCGCCCTCCTTGTTGGCGGCATCGACGATCGCGTCCCAGCCTCCGTCCGCCACTTCGCTACCCGAGTCCGAATCGCCTCCGCAACCCGCGAGCACGAGCGACAGCGTCACGACCGCGACGCCGGCGAGCCCGCGAACCGCGCGACCCCGCCTACGTGCGTTCCTTGCTCCTCCGAGACTCCGCCAACCCTTCATCGCTTCCCTTTCTGGTTGCAACATCCGCAGATGCGCCGATGTCGTCGTGCTAGTTGCTTGAGAAGTTGCTTGAGAAGTTGCTTGAGACGTTGCTTGGGACGTCCCCCGAGTCGTTGCTGCGGAACGGATGCAGGGCCAGACCCGCGGTGGGCCACCCGTCGACCACCACGACCTTCCCCGCGCCCGCGGCCGTGATC
Organism: Nocardioides sp.; assembly: GCA_003519585.1. Classification (GTDB taxonomy): domain Bacteria; phylum Actinomycetota; class Actinomycetes; order Propionibacteriales; family Nocardioidaceae; genus Nocardioides. The sequence continues at coordinate 12,741 of DOWL01000088.1, forward strand.
ACGCAGCGGCGATCGGCACTGATCGCCACGTTGGTCACGACCTGGCCCAGCTGCGGGTCGAACACGTCGAGCAGCCGCCCGTCGCGAGACCACGTCTGGATGCCGCCTGGCTCCCCGTCGTCGCCGATGGCGGCGACGACCACGTTCCCTTCGGTGTCGAAGCAGAAGCCGTCAGGACGGCCGTGCTCCAACTGGACCACCAACTCCTCCTTGTCCAGACCCTCGGACGTGAAGGGGAATCGGAGGATCTGCCCACGCAGCGAGTCCGCGACGTACACCGCGTCGTCCTCGGGCCCGAACGCGATGCCGTTGGGGTACCACGGAACCGAGCAGAGCAGCTCCGCGATCCCGGTCTGGACATCCACCCGGAAGATGCGGCCGTCGTCCCGGCTCGGCCGTCGGGTCGGGTCGGTGACGTAGAGCAGCCCGTCCGGCCCGAACGCCAGGTCGTTCGGGGAGATGGGGTCCGTGGTCAGCCAGCTGACCATCCCTTCGGGGTGATAGACCTGCACGCCGCCAGTGCTGCTGCGCAGGCCCCGGCACGAACCACCACGACCACCGTTGTGCGCCAGGTAGACCCGCCCATCCCGGCCCTCGGTCGCGCCGTTGAGGCCACACGCGGTGCTGGCCAACCGCACCAGCTCCGGCTCGGACTCCGGGTTCGCGCCCTCGACGGCGTACAGGTTCCCGAGGTCGATCGAGACGAAGAGGATGCGGCCGTCCTGCGTGAAGACCGGGCCCTCCGAGAAGCCGACAGCCGTGGCGACGACCCGCACCTCGTGGCCTGATGACGTCATCAGCGGTACACCACCCTCTGAGTCACACCCTTGTCGGCATGGACTCGTATACGACTGCATACGTGTGACTTGCGTGAAACATACGCTTCACCCGAGTGGGGCGCAACAGGTTCCCGATCCGGCTTCACAACGATTTGGACCGCCACGGTCACGGGTTGCGATCTCGACTCAGCTGTAGCGGTGGTAGGCGGTCTTCACGTGGGTGTATTTGAGGATCCCCCACTTGCCGTCCTCGCCCCCGATACCCGACTCCTTGAGCCCCGCGTGGTGCGCGTGCACGGACTCGCCGAGCGTGCGGTTGACGTAGATCTCCCCGAACTGCAACTCGTCCACGGTCCGCATCACCGAGGAGTAGTCCCGGCTGAAGACGTAGGCGGACAAGCCATAGCGGGAGTCGTTGGCGATCGCCAGCGCATCGTCGAGCGAGTCGATCGGCACGATCGGCGTGACCGGTCCGAAGGTCTCCTCGCGCAGGATCGCGGCATCCCGCGAGACCTCAGTCAGCACGGTCGGCGCGTACCAGAAGCCAGTCTCGTACGCCGGCCCGCTCGGCGGCTCGCCGCCGGTGCGGACCGAGGCCCCATCGGCGATCGCCCGCTCGACCGCGGCCGCGGTCTTCTGCACCTGCGCACGGTTGGCCATCGGTCCCATGTCCACACTCCCGCTGGGATCACCCACGACCAGCGCCTCCGCAGCGGCGACGTACCGCTCGACGAACGGCCCCACCACGTCGCGATGGACCAACACCCGCTCCGCCGACGTACAGACCTGTCCGGCGTTAGTGTGCCGGGCCTGGAGGATCGCGGGCACCGCGAGGTCGAGGTCGGCGTCATGCAGGACGATGGCCGGCGCCTTCCCGCCCAACTCCAGGGCGACCCGCGTGAGGTTGTCCGCCGCGCTTCGCATGACGGCCTTCCCCGTGTCGCGGTGGCCGGTGAAGGAGACCATCGCGGTGGCGGGATTGCCGACCAACTCGGCGCCGACGGCCGGCCCGCCGGTCACCAGGTTTACCGTCCCGGGAGGCAGGTCGAGGTGGCGGTCGATGAGCTCGACCAGCGCGACCGAGCTCAGCGGGGTGACCTCGCTCGGCTTGATCACCACGGTGTTGCCCGTCAGCAGGGCCGGCGCCAGCTTGCGGCAGAGCACCGCGAGCGGGAAGTTCCAGGGACAGATCGCGACCACCACACCCAAGGGCACCCGCAGCAGGTGGATCACCTCGCCGGGCGCGTCGCCGGATAGGATGTCGCCGGAGAGAATCCGATCCCACCGCGCGTTGTAGCGCAAGAACTCCACGGCGAATCCCACCTCGGCCTGCGCCTCGTGCGTCGGCTTGCCGACCTCACTGACCAGCAGCGCGGTGAAGCGGTCGGCATCGGCCTCGATCAGGTCGGCCAGCCGACGCAGCCGATCGCCTCGCTCGACGATGGGTACGCGCGCCCACGCCGGCTGGGCAGCGGCTGCGGCGGCCACCGCCTGCGCCGCGTCCGCCACGGTGGCCGCAGCCACCATGCCGAGCACCGACTCGTCGGCCGGGTTCAGCACGTCGAGCACACCGTCGTCACCGGCTGACCGCCACGCGGCCTCGACGTACAGGTTCGCGCCTTCAGATATCGCAGACATTCCAGGCATCGCACATCTCCCGACTGCGCCCACGGGCGCGGATCAGATGGTCATGCAGGTTTCGGTGGTCACCGCTCGAGCGGGGCGGGGGTCCAGCCCAGCCATCGGGTGAGCGCGCCGCCGAGCACGAGGTCGAGCTCGTCCTCGGACAAGTCTGCGAGGGCCTCGCGGATCATCGCGATCGCCTCGGGGTAGGAGCAGGGCTGTCGGCTCAGATCGGTGCCGAAGAAGCAGCGCTCGGGGCCGTACGCATCCACGACGCGTCGAGCCGGTTCGAACATGTCGTGGAAGGGCGCGCCCTCTCTCGAGAACAGCGGCAGGCTGGAGAGCTTGGCCGACACATTCGGCAGCGCAGCCAGTGCGATGACGCGCTCGAGCTGTTCGTCGTTGGGTACGTCGACGACCCGGTCCGGCGGCGCCATCGCCAGGTGGTCGATCGCGATCCGCAACCCCGGATGCCGGCGGGCGCCCTCGGCGATCACGTCGAGTTTCGAGCCTGGCCCGAACGCGGTCACCGGGATGCCCGCACTCTCGGCCTCGGTCCAGAAGAGCTCGATCTCTCCCGTCTCCACCCAGGTCGCGCAGGGCTCCTGGCGACACGGCAGCCGCACCCCGAGCATCCCCTCGTCCTGCCAACCGGCCAGCCTGTCGGCCAGCCCGTCCAGCGAGTCGAGCAGCCCCATCACGACGAACCGGTCGGGGTGCTCGCGTGCGGCGTCGATCGAGGCCTGGTTGCCCTCGGGATCCCAACTGGTCGGCACCAGCACGGCGCCGGCGACGCCCGCCTCCCGCATCAGCGGGAGCATGACGTCCGCGTCGAACGGACCCTCTCGGTGCGCCTGCATACCGGGCAGCACCTCACGCCAGGCGTGCAGCTGCGCGTCGACGATCAAGCCCACGGCAATCCCTCTCAGAACTCGAGGCTGACGACGCCGTCGTCGACGGCGACCTCATAAGAACGGATGCTGATCTCAGGAAAGGTCAGACACCGCCCCGTCGGCACGTGGTACTCGATCCCATGCCACGGACACGCGATGATCTCCTGGTCGAAGGCCCACTCGATCGCCCAATCGTTCTCCGCCCGAGCCTGCGTCGTCCCCGTCACCTTCTTGACCTCACACAACGGCCCCGTCTGATGCGGACACAGATTCGGCAACGCATGCAACGACCCCTTCACGTTGAACACCCCGATCCGCCGCCGCCCCACCGTCACCACCCGATGACT
>DOWL01000032.1:0-2074 GCA_003519585.1 Nocardioides sp.
TCGAGGTGGTCATGACCGGTGTCGGACAGAGGTCGTTCGACACTGCGGGCGCTAGACGTCCAACCTGGTGGGCTACGAGGTCGCCCCGACCGCCGCTATGCTCCGGCCGTGCTCGTCTTGGCCATCATCACGTTCGGCATGCTCATGGGCGCCGGCGCGCAGCTCATTCTCGGCCGCAAGCACCACCGCATCGACTGGACGCAGGCGATCATCGCCGGGCTCAGCGGGTCGTTCATCGGTGGCCTGTTGATCAGCCTGCTGGCAGGTGACGGTCTGGAGCTGCGACCCAGCGGCATCATCGGGTCGCTCGGCGGTGCGCTGATCGTCACCGCGATCTGGCGGTGGCGCGCCGCCAAGAAATGGAAGGTCACCGCGGCCCAGCGGGCGGCGAGGCGGTCGGGAGATCCGCGCAAGTCGCATCCGCGCTGAGCCGCGCCGGGTCGAGAGCGGCGGCTCCCGGGCGTCGGGCCACTGCCCACCAGCTGGCGGCGAGCAGCCCGTCGGCCACCGTGTGCACCACCCGGGCCAGCAGGGCGAGCGCCGTCGCCTCGGCGACGCCGAGGACCGGGGTGAGCAGGGCCACGAAGAGCGCCTCGCGGGCACCGACGCCGGCCGGCGCGGCGATCACGACCACGCCCACGGCGTAGGCGATGGCGAAGGCCGCACCTAGGGCGAGTACGTCGGACCACGATCGATCGGGTGAGAGCAGCACCAGCGCCGCGGCGTACGCCGACCAGGTCGCGAGCATCAAGGCGACGACCACCGCCGTATCCACCCAGCCGAGCTGGAGTTCACGGCCGCCCAGTCGTCGCGCCAGCCTGCGGACCACTGGCGGGAGCAGCGCCAGCACCGAGAGCACCAGCGCGAGGACCGACACCCAGCCCGGCCACGGCGCATCGACCCAACCGCAGACGCAGGCCACCGCACCCACAGCCACGCCGGTCACCAGGTGGTAGCCGAGGAACACCAGCCCGGCCGTGACGGTCGCGCGCGGCGGTACGGCGTACCGGCCGGCGAGTTGGGCCTGTGCCCCGAGCGACCACACCGAGCCGGGGATGTACTTGCCCAGTTGGCCCACGAAGAACGTCGCCGACCCGTCGAGCAGCGGTAGCCGGCCGCCCAGCGCGGCCATGATCCGCAGCCACAGGACGCCCGTGCAGCTGAGGCCGAGCAGCACGAGGGCCAGCGCCAGCACCAGGCCGCCGGGCGGGGTCTCGCGGAGAGCATCGGCGACCTCCCCAAAGCGACCGCGTAACCCCAGATAGGCGAACACCACCACCGCGCCGAGGAACCCGGCACGGAGGTACGGCAGCCAGCGGCTGGTCACGAGTCGCTCACCAGAGGATCACCTCAGCCGCACCAGGGCGGTGCGGGTGGGATAGGGAAGCGTCGGCGTCAGCCCACGGGTCCACTCGACCTCGATCGGCACCGGCGACGACTCGAGCGCGTCGCGGTAGCGCTGGCGGTCGACGTTGTCGAAGACCAGGACGCCGCCGGGCGCGAGCCGCGAGATCGCCCGATGGAAGCAGGCGTTGCGCGCCCGCCCGTCGACCACCACCAGGTCGAAGGTCCCGTCGGCCTCGTCCATCGCCGCGACGTACGGCGTGAAGTCGAGCCCCTCGAACCCCGCCCTCTCCGAGCGTGCCCGGCCCGAGCCATCCGGGTCACGGAGCGGCTCGACGACCCGCACAAGCGCGTTCGCCGGCAGGATCGGCTCGACGACCCGGGCCCAGGCCGCGTCGTGCTCGACCGAGGTCACTGATCCCGAACGCCGCGAGAGCCAGACGGTCGACGCACCGGACCCCCACTCGAAGACCCGGGCCCCGGGGCGGTTCGCCAAGAAGGCAGCGACCCGGTCGGACGCCTCGAAGGTCCACCACGGCACGTCGTAGCGCAGCAGCTCGGACAGGTCGTAGATCGAGAGCAGCGACCGGACCCACAGCCCGGCCCGGGATCGTGCGGCCCACCGATCGAGCAGGCGCAGCAGGCCGAGCGCCGCCAGCGCCCGGCGCAGGCCGCGCATCAGGATGCCGACGACGGGAAGCTTCAGGTAGAGCTCCTCGGCCGCGTCCCA
>DOWL01000032.1:2120-2875 GCA_003519585.1 Nocardioides sp.
CGCCAGCGCCCGGCGCAGGCCGCGGATCGCGGCGACGTACCAGGTCTTCATGCCGTTCCCTTCGATCCGGTGGGGAGGACGAGGGAGAGTCCGAAGAGCCGTACGTCAAGGGGCCCGGTCGAGCGCCGGCTCAGGCTGACCCACACGTCCTGCCCGGCCTGCTCGGCGGAGATCGGCAGCTCCAGCGAGCCGTCGGCGGCCCGCGACACCGGTACGTCGGTGCCGTCGACGCTCGCCACGACATCTGCTGGACTCGAGCTGGCGATCACCAGCGTGCAGCCCGCGCCGCCGCACGAGGCGTCGGGGCGGAACGCGAGACCGGCAATCGGCACGGGTGCGGTCAGCTCGGGGCGCCCGGGCCACTGGAGCCAACCGTCGGTGGCGTACAGCCACAGATCGCCGGGCTGGGTGGTCCCGATGACCGGGTCGTCGGCGCGGACGCCGGTCTCGGTGAGGGGCGACGGGGTGACCGTGCAGCGACCCAGCGTGGAGAGCACCACCTCGAAGCCGTGCCGCCAGCGGGTCACGTCGTCGACCGGCGTGCAGTTGGTGGGCAGTGGACCGATGAACACCGCGTCGTACTGCGTCACCGGCAGCTGCCGGACCGTTGGCAGCGCGGCGGGTGCCAGCGGACCGTTGGCCTCCTCGCGGCAGTCGGTGGACCGACTGGTGGAGAACGCCTCGCCGCCGTTGGTGAACGGGTAGGCGACGTCGGCAGGCTCTGCCGTCGTCGCCTTGCAGACGAGCTGGAGGAC
>DOWL01000032.1:3008-12420 GCA_003519585.1 Nocardioides sp.
AACCAACTCCGGGATGCTGACCCGCCAGTAGTCCCCCCCGGGCCGACTGTCGGCGGGCTTGTCGCGCCCCACGAGCAGATCGGTGGCGAGGTTGACGTAGGTCGTCTGGTACGGCTGCAGCGTCACCTGGTCGATCGTGGGCAGCACCAACGCCACCGACGCGGCGGAGGCGACCAGCCAGGCTTCGGGCCGCGGTCGCTGCAACCACCAGGCGATGCCGTACGTCGCGAGCACGGCCAGCGCGGGGATGGCGAAGAGCAGCTGCCGCAGCCCGTGGTAGAGGTCCGAGCCGAGCACGATCGCCGCCACCGGCAGCGCGAGCGCTTGGACGCCGACCAGCGAGAGCCGGGTGGAGAGCACCCGTTCGTCCCGGCGGTCCCGGAGCAGGAGCACGGCGACGGCCACCACACCGGTGATCGCGAACAGGAGCAGCAGCAGCGGCAGCTCCTCGATGAGGTGGCGGGGCACGTACCAGCGGTCGGTCTTCTCCCCACCGAGGAAGCTCGAAGAGGCCTCGCTGGTCCGGGGCAGCGCGCGCAGCGGGGACCCGAAGAGGTTCAGGTACGTCGCCACCAGGACGCCGGCGGCCACCAGACAGGAAGCGACGATCTCAGCCAGCGTGGTCGCCCGGAGGCGTCGCGTCGCGGGCAGGTAGAGCACGCCGACCACGGCGACGAGCAGCAGGATCAGCAGCCCGGACCACATCCCCGGCCGGGTGCCCAGGGTCAGCACGAGTCCTGCGGTCAGGCAACCGGCTCGCGCCAGCCCTACGGCGAGCCGCGGGGTGGTGGTCCGGATGCAGAGCAGCAACCCGAGGGTGGCCAGCGTGTGGCCGGTCGCCACCGGTGTGTCCTTGACGTTGAACATCGCGTGCCCGGTCCACATCGGTACGGCGGACAGCGCCGCCGCGGCGACGAGGCCCCAGCGCCAGTACCTCAGGACAACACGGCCGGTGGCGGCCACGGCAGCGACGCCGAGCAGTCCGATCACGACCACGCCGAGGTGTCGTACGTGGTAGGCGTGCTCGGAGGTCGACACGGTGTGCCAGCCCTCGACGCCCCAGAGCCAGCACCAGCCGTGCAGGAGCAGCATGGTGACCGGTGCGTAGACGTAGGTGTTGGTGCCGTCCCCGCCGGGGCCCGCGCCGCCGTAGTCCCAGTCGAGCGCGTACCACCCGGTGTCGAAGTAGTTGCGCAGCCGCATCACGTGGATCGGTTCGTCGGTGGTGATGCCGGCGCGCGTGGCACCGAGGATCGCCAGGACGGTGGCCACGGCGAGGACCACGGCGCCCGTGACGACGAGCAGCCGCGGCGGCGGACCCCAGCGGTCCGCGGTGCCCGGGCGGGGAGCTCTCACGCGCGTTCGCGCTGGCGGGAGTAGACGTGCAACTCGGCCAGCAGCCCGAACAGCACCAACTGCAGGCCGCCGAGGGCCAGCACCACGCCGGCAATGAGGAGCGGCCGGCCTCCGACGGCGGCGCCGGACACCCTCTCGACGAGGAGGTACGCGAGCGCCAAGCCACCCAATGCCAGGCTGACCAGGCCGATCCCGCTGAACAGGTGCGAGGGCCGGCTCTCGTAGGACATCAGGAAGCGGACGGTGACCAGGTCCACGAAGCCTCGCCAGAACCGCGCCAGGCCGTACTTGGTCCGGCCGTGCAGCCGCTCGTGGTGCTGGACACTGACCTCGGCCACCCGGAACCCGAGCCAGTGCGCGACGACGGTGAGGTAGCGGTGCAGCTCGCCGTACAGCATCGGGGACACGTGCCGGGCCACGTCGGCGCGCATCACCTTGAAGCCGGAGTTGAAGTCCCGGCCGGGTGTGCCCGAAAGCCTTGCCGTCGTCGCGTTGTAGAGCTTCGAGGTGTGCCGCTTGATGAAGCGGTCGTGGCGCACCGTCCGCGCGCCGGTGACCAGGTCGGCGCCGTCCTCGAGGCGAGCCAGCAACAGCGGCAGCTCGGCCGGGTCGTCCTGCCCGTCGGCGTCCATCATCACCACGACGTCCGCGTCCTCGGCGAGAGCGCGTTCGAAGCCTCGCCGGAGCGCGGAGGCCTTGCCGAGGTTGCGGCCGAGCGAGATCACCTCGACGGCCTCGTGGCGGTCGGCAAGGTCGTCCATGACCTCGCGCGTCTTGTCGGTGGAGCCGTCGTCGACGACGAGCACGTGCCCCTCGCCCCCGAGCATGACCAGTTCGGACAGGATGCGGGGTACGACGACCACGAGGTTGTCGGCCTCGTTGAGCGCGGGAACCACGACCCAGGTGTTCTTGATCATCGCTGTCTCCTCATCTGGTCCCATGGGGGACCACTCGGATGGAGCGGACCCGGAGGCCGAGCGGCGCTCCGGACGTGCGCGTGAAGGTGACCCAGGTGTCGCCGGGGTCGGTGCCGAGGTCGACGTACGCCGAGCCGCCGCCTACCTCGACGGCCGCGGGCGCGTCGTTGACCGTGGCGGTGAGGTCGGCGGGTGCGTCGGCGTCCAGCGCGAGGGCACAGCTGCCACAGCTCGCGGGTGCCGCGAAGGTCAGACTCGCCGCGGTCCCTGACGCGTCGATCGCGACTTCCGATTCACGCATCACCCAGCCCTCGGGGGCGTAGGTCCACAGCGGCGGCGCCATGTTCTCGCCGGGCAGCCGCACGAACTCGACCGGGTCGTCCAGCGGCGAGGGGTCGAGCTGGCAGCGCGCGACGTAGGTCATCGACACCTCGCGCCAGTGCCGCTGGCGGTTGACCGATGCCAGCTGGTCGCAGTTGCTCGGCACCGCGTGGTCGCGATCGATGACGACGTAGAACTCGTTGTGCGGGAGCGCGGTGCCGAGCGGCAGGTCGTCGGCAGACCAGCGCGAGGACAGCGGGCCGAGCGGGTCGGTCCGGCAGTCGACGCTGCTGTCGGAGGAGTAACGGCCGGCCATCATGTCCGACTCCTCGACCCCTGCTGCCTCCGGCGTCCCAGCTGGCGCGCCGAGCCGGCTGGAGCGGGTCGGGCCGCAGATGATCTGGCCGTTCGTGGGGATGTCGGGGAGCAGCTCGGGCACGCTGGTGCGCCAGTAGTCCGACTGCACTCGGGCACCTGTCGTGTCGAGCGCGACGTTCCAGTAGCTGTACTGGTAGGGGAACAGGGTCAGCTGGTCGAGCACCGGGAGGACCAACGCGAGCGCGACCAGTGCTCCGACCAGTGCGCCGACCAGTCGCGGCCGGCCCCGTCGGCGCGCCCAGCCCACGACCTGGACGATGCCGAGCGTGGCGATCACGGCCCACGCAGGTGCGGCGAAGAGCAGTTGCCGCAGACCGTTGTAGAGGTCAGCGTCCGTCGCTACGGCGACCAGCGGCAGGGCGGCCGCCTGCGCCACGACCAGGCAGATCCGAACGAGCTGGGGAGACGGCATACGGCGCTGCCGCCCGCCGGTGCGTACGGCGTACGCGAGCCCGAGGGCGGCGGCGCCCTGGAGCAGCAGCGGGAACTCGGCGACCAAGTGGAAGGGGATGTACAGGAGTCCGGCCCCGCCACCGCCTCGGAACCGGGTGGACTGCTCCGCCGAGCCGATCAGGCTGAGCGGGTCGGCGTACACGCCGGGGTAGAGCGCGACCAGCACCACCGCTGTGCTGCCCAACGCGATGGCGAGCTCGACGAGCATCGGGCGCAGCCGCTGTTGGGTGAGGACGGCGCCGGCCGCCAACAGCAGTACGCCGCCCAGCAGCGCCGTCACCATCCCGGGACGGGTGCCCAGCATGAGGACAGCACCGGCGACCAGGGCTGTCACCCGGGCCATCGCCCGGCCCCGGGTGGGCGACACCATTGCGACCAACGCCAGCGTCACCAGGGTGTAGCCGGTCGCGACCGGGACATCCTTGATGTTGAACATCAGCTGGCCGGTCCACATCGGCAACGCGAGCAGTACCGCGGCGGTGACCAGTGCCCAGCGCCAGGAGCCCTGCAGCACCCGGGTGATGCAGGCGGCCGCGCCGGTGCCGGCCAGGCCGATCGCGACCACGCCGAGGTGTCGGACGGCGTACGCGTCCGGGGAGGTGGAGACCGATCCCCACCCCTCGACTCCGACGAGCGCGGTGAGCCCGTGGAGGAGCAGCATCGCGACCGGCCCGTAGACGAGGGTGTTGCTCTCTGCGTCGCTCGAGCCGCCGCTGGCGACCGACCAGTCGAGAGCGAACCAGCCGTGGTCGAGGAAGTTGCGCAACCGCATCACGTGGAACGGCTCGTCCCACGAGACGCCGGTGCGCCAGGCGCCGGTCACGGCCATCGTCGTACTGACGATGACCACCGCCAGACTCAGCCCGAGCAGCAGCCGCGGTGGTTCACCTGTCGCTGCGGGCGGGGCCCCGGACTCCTCGACGGGCTGGGACACCTCCGCAGCCAGCAGCGACCCACCGACAGCCGGCACGCGAGTGACTGTCGCGTCCGCCGCGTAACTGGTGGCGAATGACGAGCCGACCGCTAGCCGAGCGGACGGTGAACATCAGGGGTACGGCGACGGCCCAGCTCAGCCGCGCGCGTCCTCCAGGTCGTGCAGCTTCCTCACCGTCGGTGAGGTCGCCACCGCGGCGGGGTCCGGGTAGGTGCGAAACAGCCGGTCGGCGGTGCCTGCAGTGGTCACCGTGAACCAGTAGTGCTCGTTCTTGTAGTGGTGGAGCCGGTGGTTGCGCCACACCGATCGAAACCAGCGCGACCGCGGCCGATAGTCGGAGTGCACGAGGTAGTGGGTCCACTCATAGGCGAGCTTGATGGCGTAGACCGACACCAGCAGCGTGGCGGCCGCCGAGGGCGTCGGCATCGCCAGCCAGGCGACGACGACGTACGCCGGCAGCAGCCAGAGCAGGGCCTTCCACGGGATGAAGACGAGGGGCAGGGCGCGCGGGTCGGCGTGGTGGGCGCGATGGTCGCGTGCGAGGAGCGAGTCGATGGTCACCGGCCCCAGCGAGCGTGGCCGCCAGTGGAGGATCGCGACGTGGATGCACCACTCGATGACCGGGAACAACGCGACGAGTGCGGCCGGGATGACCAGCTCCCACCACGACCCGCCCCCGATGACGACCCGACCCGCTACCGCGGCCACCAGGAACGACGAGATCAGCCACGGGCTCGGGTGCTTCCAGAATTCGCCCCCTGCGGCGCTCAACGACAGGGACTCGCGGCGTCGAGCCTGGCCCGTGATCCGCTCCTCGTCGGCGGCCAGTCGCTGCGCGGCCAAGGCATCGATGTCCGCCGCGGACCTCGGAGTCTCGGTCATCTCACTCCTCCCTGAGCGCCGCGAGCGCGGCGAGCAGGCTCTCGGTCGCAGGTCGGAGGACCCGCTCGGCGGCAGCCCGCGCGGTCTCGGGGTCGCCGCTGGCCAGGGCCGAGGCCAGCAACCGGTACGCGTCGACCTGTCCGACCTCTGCCGCCATCAGCGGAGCCAGGGCCTCCAACGCCGGCTCGTAGGCCGCGCGCAGGCTGTTGAACATCAGCCGAAAGACCAGCGAGTCGGCCGCGTCGACGACGTGGTCCCAGAACTCCAGGGCGAGCCGTTGTCGCTCGACACCGGCGGTGGGGGGGGGGGTGGAGGGGGGGGGGGGGGGGGGGGGGGGGGGGGGGGGGGGGGGGGGGGGGCGGGGGGGGGGGGGGGGGGGGGCCGGCGGGGGGGGGGGGGCGCCCCCCTCGCCGCCGGCCGCCGCCGCCGCGTCGGCCAGGTCGCAGACCCCCGACGCCAGCAGCACGGCGAGCAGCNNGGGGGGGGGGGGGAGCCGGTCGACCACGGTGTGCAGGACCGCGGAGAGCGGCAGGCCGTCGCGGCTCGCGGCGAGCGCGGCCACGGCGGGCCCGATGGCCAGCCGCGCCTCGAGGACGCTGCGCGCCACCTCGGGGTCGAGCTCGCCCTGGCGCACCAGGAGGCGCGGCAGCAGGTCGAGTCCGGCGTACCGCTTGAAGTCGCGCACGGTCGTGGCCCCGCCGTGCCGCACCTCGACCAGGCGGGTGGCCGCCATCCGCTGCAGCGCCTCTCGGACCGCCGGCCGCGAGACCCCGAGCACCTCGGCCAGTCGGCGTTCGCTGGGCAGGGGCTGCCCGGCGCCGATCTCCCCGTCGACGACCTCGCTCAGCACCTGGTCGAAGACCTCGTCGGGGACCGATCTGCGCTGAACCGGCTGCAACGGCATGTCCTTGACCCTGCCTGGCTGATGGTCAGAGGTCAAGTGGTCAGGCCAGATAGTCCGTGACGAAGTGGTGGCTATGAACGGCGTTCGACCCACACAAACGTCACGGACTATCGTGCGCCGTACGCTGAAGGTCGTGCCCACCGTCCTCGCTCCACGCTTCTGGGCGGGCCATCTGCTGGCACTGGTGCTCGTCGCGGCGACGGTGGTGCTGGGGATGTGGCAGCTGGACGCCTGGCAGACCCGGCGGGCCGACGAGGCGCGCGATCTCACGCATGCAGACCCGGTGGCGTTGACCGAGCTGATGGGTCCCGACGACCCGTTCCCGGGCCGCTCGGTCGGGCAACCGGTCGAGCTCGACGGCAGCTGGGTGCCCGACGCGACGGTGTTCGTCAGCGGTCGTGAGCAGGACGGTCGCGAGGGCTACTGGATGGTCACCCCGCTGGCGATCGGCGGAGCGGACGCGCCCGCGCTGCCGGTCGTCCTCGGCTGGGTCGCCGATCCCGCGCAGGCGCCCGAGGCACCGACCGGCGAACAGCAGTTGGTCGGGTGGCTCCAGGCGCCGGAAGGCACCGGCGATCGCGACGACGACCCGAACGACGACGTGCTCCCGCAGCTGCGGATCGCCGACCTGGTCCAGCGCGTCGACCAGGACCTCTACTCGGCGTACGCCGTGGCGCAGGACGGCGTCGCGGGGCTGCCCGCGGCCGACCTCGCCGAGCTGCCGGAGGTTGGGCGGTTCACCGCGGTACGTAATCTCCTCTACGCCATCGAGTGGTGGTTCTTCGGTGCCTTCGTGGTGCTGATCTGGTGGCGCTGGGTCGGCGAGCAGCGGATGCCTCCGCCGCCAGCAGCGGAGCCAGAGCCGGAGCCAGAGCCGGAGCTAGAGCCGGAGCCTGAGGAGCAGCCCGATACCGTGACTCCCGTGAGTGGATCGTGAGCGGACTGGTCATCGCCTATCGGATGCTGGCCTACGTCGTCGGCGTCCTGCTCGCCTTCGGAGCGCTGGTCGTGCTCCCGTGCGAGTACCTCCTCGCCGAGGGCAGCACCCTGCAGGAGTTCGGCGAGACCGCCAGCATCGTCTGGATCTTCCACGGCTGGATCTACCTCGTCTACGTCATCGTGACGTTCTTCCTCTCGCGACGTGCCTCGTGGAGCATCCCGTTCACGATCCTCGTGCTCGCCGCGGGCTTGATCCCGCTGCTGATCTTCTGGGTCGAGCATTGGGTGATGGACAAGCTCAAGGCGGAGCACCCCGAGATGGTGTCGGTGGCAGACTCCGGAGCGTGACCACTGCCTTCGTCCTCGGCGGAGGCGGTGTCCTCGGAGCCGTCGAGGTCGGCATGCTGCGCGCGCTCTTCGAGCGCGAGATCCGCCCCGACCTGGTGCTCGGCACCAGCATCGGCGCGTTCAACGGTGCCCTGGTCGCCAGCCAGCCCGAACCCGAGGTGATCGGCCGGCTCACCGAGCTGTGGGCATCGGTGAGCAACGCCCGTGAGGCCGGGTACGGCGACACGCCGCTGCGGACCGTACGTCGCGCGATGCAGTCCGGCACCCATCTGTGGTCTGCCGAGCCACTGCGGCAGCGGCTCGAGGAGGAGCTGGGCGAGAGCACGTTCGAGGAGCTCCCGGTCACCTTCCAGGTCTGCGCCGCAAGCATCGAAAGGTCGGCCGAGCACTGGTTCAGCACTGGCCGGGTCGTCGACGCGGTCGTGGCCAGCGCCGCCGTACCCGGACTGCTGCCGCCCGCGAAAGTCGGCGACGAGCACTACCTCGATGGCGGGATCGTCAACTCGGTGCCGCTGGGACGGGCCGTCGAGCTCGGCGCCACCCGGGTCTTCGTGCTCCAGGTGGGCCGGTTCGACCGCCCGCTCAAGCCGCCGCGCCGGCCGTGGGAGGTGGCGCGGGTGTCCTTCGAGATCGCCCGTCGGCACCGGTTCGTGCGCGAGCTGGCCGAACTCCCCGACGGGGTGGAGTGCCACGTGCTGCCCGCCCGCGGGACCTCGGCCCGGGACGACACGTTCCTCGGCACCCGCGACTTCGCCAGCGTGCAAGAGCGGATCGAGGCGACCTACGACGCCTCGCGCGACTACCTCGCCGAGCAGCTGTCGGACGGCGGGCGGGCATGAGGCGTCGCGCCCGGCGGCTGATCACCGCCCCCGCGCTCCTCGGCGTGACCACGATGTTGTGGGTGCTGCTGCCGTTCTGGTTGCTCGCGGCGGCTGCGCTCAGTCCGCTGCTGCCAGGCCGGTGGCGGGCGCTGCGCCTGCTCTGGATCGCCGTCCTCTACGCCACCGTCGACTCGCTGATGCTCGTGGTGATGTTCGGCTACTGGCTGGCCGCCGGGTTCGGTCGCCGGGTTCGGTCGCCGTACTGGCAGGGGCTGCACTACGACCTCGTGCAGGGCGTGATGTGGGTGCTGTTCCGTGAGGCCAAGCGGGTGCTCCGGCTCGACATCGTCACGGAGGGACCGAGCCCCGACGCCTACCCGGGCCAGCCGCTGCTCGTGGCCTGCCGGCACGCCGGGCCGGGTGACTCCTTCACCCTGATCCATGCGCTGATGCATTGGTATGACCGCGAGCCGCGGGTGGTGCTCAAGGACACCTTGCGGTGGGACCCCGGCATCGACGTGCTGCTGCACCGGATCCCGGCGCGCTTCATCTCGCCCAACCCCGGTGAAGGTCAGGACCTGGAGTCGCAGATCCGAGCCCTGGCCACCGACCTCGACGACGACGACGCGTTCGTGATCTTTCCCGAGGGTGGGAACTTCTCCGAGAAGCGCCGCACCAAGGCGATCGCTCGGCTGCGCAAGCTGGGTCTGGAGCGGATGGCGGTGCGGGCCGAGCAGATGACCAACGTGCTGGCGCCGAGGCCGGGCGGCCTCCTGGCCGCGCTCGATGCGGCACCCGAGGCGGACGTCGTCCTGGTCGCCCACACCGGCCTCGACCACGTGCTCACCGTGGGCGATGTCTGGCGGGAGCTGCCGATGGACAAGCAGATCGTGATGCGCTGGTGGCGGGTGCCGCGCACCGAGATCCCGACCGATCGGGACGGCCGGATCGACTGGCTGTTCGGCTGGTGGGAGGAGATCGACGCCTGGATCGACGCGAACCGACCGGTCCAGCCGGTCTGAGGCCCCTACTTCTTCTTGGGGGCGTCCTCGACCGGCGTCTCGAGGTCGACGACCTCCGCCGGCTCGTCGGGCGTGGTCACCGGCTGCGGCTCGTCGGTCGCGTCGGAGATCGCTTCGCCCGGACCGGCGGCGCCGGC
>DOWL01000032.1:12574-13517 GCA_003519585.1 Nocardioides sp.
TGTGCGGGGGCCGGCGTCGGGACGTACGACGACTGCCAGTTGTCGCTCTGGCCCCTGCTCTGGAGCTTCTTGGCGACGAGGCCGACCGCTCCGGCGATGGCGACGAAGATCGCGAGCCGCTTGAGCTTGCTGCCCTTCTTCTTCTCCTCGCCCTTGAGCTGCGCGACCTTGGCGTCGGCAGCTTCCTTGGCGGAGACCGCGGCTCCGGTCGCCGTGGCGGCACCGGCCGCGACGAGCGGAGCGACCTTCTCCTTGGCGTCCGCGAGTGCGGGGCCGGCCTGCTCGCGCGCCTCGGCCAACGCCGCGGCGGCCCGGTCACGCGCCTCGGCGACGTACGGGGCCGCCTTGTCCTTGGCGTCGGCCAAGGCGGGGCCGGCCTTCTCCTTGGCGTCGAGCAGTGCCGGACGCGCGGTGTTCTCGTAGAACTCCTCGGCCGCATCGAGTGCCGACGCAACGGCCGACTCGACCTGCGGGCGGACCTGGTCGATGTAGTCAGAAGCCTGGTCGAGCAGGGTCTTCTTCTTCCTCAGTGCCATCGCCTCTACCTCTTCCGAATGCCTATCCAGCCCTCGACCCGCTTGCCGCGCGACCGGTCCTCTCACTCAACCATGCCCGGACAAGCGACGGCCACTGTGGTCCGCCTTGCGACCCGTGCGAGGATCGACGGGCAGTGCGCAGCTCGGTCCGGCCCGGCCGGTACCCACGCGCGCGCGACGTACCCCTTCACCCGCACGCCCGAAAGGCAGTCATGGCAGAGCCGCAGGCGATCCTGAAGACGAACAGGGGCGGCATCACGCTCAACCTGTTCCCCAACCACGCGCCGGAGACGGTCGCCAACTTCACCGGTCTGGCCACCGGCACGAAGCAGTATGACGCCGGCAACGGCCGGTCCGGCCCGTTCTACGACGGCCTGACCTTCCACCGCGTGATCGACGGGTTCATG
>DOWL01000032.1:13678-14613 GCA_003519585.1 Nocardioides sp.
CGGCGGCCCGGGCTACACCTTCAAGGACGAGCCGCACCCCGAGCTGACCTTCGACAAGCCCTACCTCCTGGCGATGGCCAACGCCGGCCCGGGCACCAACGGGTCGCAGTTCTTCATCACGGTGGGCGCGACCTCGTGGCTCAACTTCAAGCACACGATCTTCGGTGAGGTCGCCGACCAGGCCTCGCGCGACGTGGTCGACGCGATCGCCACCACCCAGACCGGTCCCGGCGATCGGCCTAGCGACCCCGTCGTGATCGAGTCCGTCGAGATCGTCGAGGGCTGAGCGCACCTCTCCGATGAGTCAGGCCCAGCCGCCGCAGCCTCCCGAGACCGCGGTGCCGACGTGCTATCGGCACCCGGATCGGGAGGCGCACATCCGGTGCCAGCGCTGCGAACGGGTGATCTGCCCCGAGTGCATGCGCCCGGCCTCGGTGGGGTTCCAGTGCCCGGAGTGCGTCAAGGAGGGCGCCAAGGACACCCGCTCGGGCCGGACGGCGTACGGCGGGCTGCGGCCCAGCGACGCCTCGATCACCTCCGGGGTGCTGATCGCGCTCAACGTCGGGGTCTGGATCGCGCTGATGGTCACCGGCGGGTCCTCGAGCAAGCTGCTCGACTGGCTGGTGCTGCGCACCCAGGCGTTGTGCCTGGCCCCGGGCGCCGGCGCCGCAGACGTCGGGAAGAACGTCTGCCAGCAGGCTGGTGGCACCTACCTGCCCGGCGTGGTCGACGGCGCCTACTACCAGCTGGTCACCTCGATGTTCAGCCAGGTGGCGCTGTGGCACATCGGCTTCAACATGCTCGCGCTGTGGGTGCTGGGGCCGCAGCTGGAGCTGGCCATCGGGCGGATCCGCTTCCTCGCGCTCTACTTCATCTCCGGCTTCGCCGGCGGCGCGATGGTGCTGTGGCTCGGGCCTGAATACTCCGTCGGCGGC
>DOWL01000032.1:14737-16692 GCA_003519585.1 Nocardioides sp.
GGCCTGAATACTCCGTCGGCGGCACCCTCGGCGCCTCCGGGGCGATCTTCGGCCTGATGGGCGCGCTCGCGGTGATCGCGCTCAAGGTCCACGGCGACATCCGCAGCGTGCTGGCCTGGATCGGTATCAACTTCCTGCTCACGGTGGTGCTGTCGAACATCTCCTGGCAGGGCCACCTCGGCGGCTTCCTGGCCGGCACCGCGGTCGGCGCGATCCTCGTCTACGCCCCCCGCGGCCCCCGGCGTACGACGGTGCAACTCCTCGGCGTCTCCGCCGTCGCCCTCGTCGTACTCGCTCTGATCGTGGCCCGCATCGTCCAGCTCTCCTGACGATCGCGCACAGTCACCCACAGTCGAATGACAACGCTGTAGTTCTCCACAGCGTTGTGCACACATGTGGATGAAACTGGGACGACTCCACGGCAACGCGACGCCGACCCGTCGTTACTCGTGACGAGTAGCGACGGGTCGGCGCGAAATTGACGGTGACCCGTCGCTACTCGTGCGGAGTAACGACGGGTTGGCGTGGGGTGGCGCTACTCCCAGCGGGTGGCAAAGGTGAATCCGACTGCCATGAAGCCGATGCCGACCAGGAGGTTGTATTGGCCGAGGTCGTTCATGACGGGGATGGAGTCGAGGTGCTGGTTGCTGAAGACGTAGTAGACGCAGATCCAGATCAGGCCGATCAGGAAGCAGCCGAGCATGCCGATCACCACGCCGCGGTTGCGGCCCAGGGGGGTCGAGGGGTGCGCGGAGAGGATCAGCCCGAGCAGGATCAGCCCGAAGCCGATGACGTAGTTCCACCGCTCGAGGTCGCCCATGAAGTCCGGTCCTGACGGACCGACCGGCTTGCCGTCGGCGGTGAGCGCGTCCGGGTCGGGGCGGACGCCGACGTAGTAGTAGACGATCCAGGCGATGCCCACCGCGATGAGGATCAGGGCCACGACGAACCGGGGCGAGATCATCGGCCCCCGCTCGGGGTCCACGAACTGCTGGTCACGGGCCTTCAGTCTTGACACGCGGCTACCTTAGTCAACGTGGACGACCAGGCAGAACCGACGGCGCCCCGCCGGCGCTGGCGGTGGTCGGGCTGGCGCCTCGGCACGGTCGCGGTGGCGCTGGTCAGCGGGGGCCTGTTCGTGGTGAGTGCGCAGTCGAGCGAGGGCACCGATCTGCGGCCGGGACGGTACGACGATCTCGCGGCCATCACCGACTCCGAGGCCGACCGGGCCGCGGCTCTGCAGGACCGCGTCGCCGAACTGACCCAGCAGGTCCGCGGGCTCACCGACGACGTCGACGATGCCGACGTGCGCAGCAACCAGCGCGCCGTCCGCCAGCTCGAGGGCCCCGCCGGGCTCCAGGCGCAGACCGGCTCGGGCGTCGTGGTCACCCTCCCCGACGCCCCCGACGACGTCGTCGACTCCACCAGCGGTGACAAGAAGCTGCTCGTGGTCCACCAGCAGGACATCCAGGCGGTCGTCAACGCGATGTGGAAGGGCGGCGCCACCGCGGTGGTGCTCCAGGGCCAGCGGATGGTGACCACGACGGGGATCAAGTGCGAGGGCAACTCGGTGGTGATCCAGGGCCGCCCCTACCCCCAGCCCTATGTCATCGAGGCGGTCGGTGACGTCGGCGACCTGACCAGCGCGCTGGTCACCGACAGCTACCTGCAGATCTACCGCGAGCAGGCCGAGGACCCCGAGATCGACGTCGGGTGGGAGCTCGACGTCCGCGACCAGGTCACGGCGCCGGGGTACGACGGACTGCTCGACCTCAGCTACGCGACGCCGGTGGCACCGTCCGGAAAGGGTGGTGCGCGGTAGCGCGCTGACCTTGGGCAGGTGGAGTCTCGGTCGGCGGAGTCTCCGTCGGCTCGGTGGGTGGCGTCTCGGGCGGCGGCGGAGGCGGCTCGTTCAATCCGGGAAAGCTGATGGCGCTAGCCGAGCAGGTCAAGGA
>DOWL01000032.1:16809-17726 GCA_003519585.1 Nocardioides sp.
CGGTGGAGACGAACAGCGTGATCACCGTGCCCTGGGGCTGCGGCTGACCGCCGGGCGGTAGCTGGTCGGTGACCGTGCCGCGTGGCTCGGTCGACCGGTCGTCGCCCCGGATGTCGAACTTGAACCCCGCGGCCAGGATCTCCTGGATCGCATCGGAGCGGTTCTTGCCGACCACGTCGGGCACCTTGACCGGCCCCTTGCTGATCGTGACCTGGACGGCGCTGTTCTGCTCGACCTCCGTGCCGGCCTCCGGACTGGTCGACAGCACCTGCCCCTGGGGCTCGTCGGACTCGACCGACTCGAAGGTCGGCTTGAGCTTGGCGGTGCGCAGCGCGTTGCGCGCCTCGTCCTGGGTCTTGCCGACCAGGAACGGCACCTGGACGGTCGGCTTGCCCGACGAGATCACGATGTCGACCGAGGTCCCGGGGTCGACGTACTGGTCGCGGTTGGGCGTCTGGCTGATCACCATGCCCTCTGCGACATCTTCACTGGTGTCGAAGTCGACGCCCCCGACGCTCAGCCCTGCGTCGACGATCGCGTCGCGGGCCTGCTCCTCGGTCAGGCCGATCAGGCTGGGAACCTGCTCCTGCTCGGGGGCCGACTCGAACAGGTCGCTGCGCAGTGCGACCCAGGCGCCGGCGATCAGCGCCAGGATCAGCAAACCGAGCAGGATCAGCACGCTGGTGCGGGGGCGCCGGCTGGTCTCGTAGTCGTCCTGCTCGACGTACTCCTCGGGCGGCACCGGCGGCCGCACCGCGGTGCTGGTGTCGATCACGGCGGGGGGNNGGGTACGGCGACGGGCACCGGCGCCTGCACCGGTCGGCCGGCGAGGTAGCGCTCGATGTCGCTGCGCATCGCCGCGGCGGACTGGTAGCGGTCCTCGAGCCGCTTGGCCAGCGCCTTCATCACGATCGCGT
>DOWL01000032.1:17998-18183 GCA_003519585.1 Nocardioides sp.
GAACGGCGGCCGGCCGGTGAGGAGTTCGTAGAGCAGGCAGCCGGCGGAGTAGACGTCGGAGCGGGAGTCGACCGTCTCACCGCGGGCCTGCTCGGGGGAGAGGTACTGGGCGGTGCCGACCACCGCGGCGGTCTGCGTCATCGTGTTGGAGTCGCTCATCGCGCGCGCGATGCCGAAGTCCATGA
>DOWL01000190.1:0-570 GCA_003519585.1 Nocardioides sp.
GGTGGTCGCCTCGTCGAGCGTGTAGACCTGCCCCTTCTCGGCCATCTGAGGGGCCACCTTGACCCGCTGTCGCTCGCCGCCGGAGAGCGTGGTGAGCGGCTGCCCGAGGCTGATGTAGCCCAGCCCCACGTCGACGAGCCGGTCCAGCACCTTGATCGCGGCCGGCACGGACGCGCCCTCCGAGGAGAAGTAGGAGAGCGCCTCGGAGACCGGCAGCTCCAGCACCTCGGCGATGTTCTTGCCGCCGAGGGTGTATTCGAGGACCGCCGCCTGGAACCGGCGGCCCTCGCACTCCTCGCAGGTCGACTCGACCGTGGCCATGACGCCCAGCTCGGTGAAGATCACTCCGGCGCCGTTGCACGCCGGGCAGGCACCCTCGGAATTGGCCGAGAACAGCGCCGACTTCACACCGTTCTCCTTGGCGAACGCCTTGCGGACCGGCTCCAGCAACCCGGTGTACGTCGCAGGGTTGCTCCGACGCGATCCCTTGATCGCGCCCTGGTCGATGACCACGACGCCCTCGCGTCCCTCGACCGAGCCACTGATCAGCGAGCTCTTGCCCGAGCCGGC
>DOWL01000190.1:714-970 GCA_003519585.1 Nocardioides sp.
GCTCTTGCCCGAGCCGGCCACACCGGTCAGCACACAGAGCACTCCCAGCGGCAGGTCGACGGAGACGTCCTGGAGGTTGTGGGTCGACGCCCCGCGGACCTCGAGCACACCGGACGGCGTACGGACCGCCGGCTTGAGTGCCGCCCGATCATCGAGGTGTCGCCCGGTCACGGTGTCGCTCTTGCGGAGGGCGGCGAAGGTGCCCTCGAAGACCACCTCTCCCCCGGCGCTCCCGGCACCCGGGCCGAGGTCGACG
>DOWL01000190.1:1112-4632 GCA_003519585.1 Nocardioides sp.
ACGACGTGGTCGGCGATCGCGATCGTCTCCGGCTTGTGCTCGACGACCAGCACGGTGTTGCCCTTGTCGCGGAGCTGGAGCAGCAGCGTGTTCATCCGCTCGATGTCATGCGGGTGCAAGCCGATGGTGGGCTCGTCGAAGACATAGGTGACGTCGGTGAGCGACGAACCGAGATGCCGGATCATCTTCGTCCGCTGCGCCTCTCCACCGGACAGGGTGCCCGCCGGCCGATCCAAGGAGAGATAGCCGAGACCGATCTCGTCGAACGAGTCGAGCAGGTGCTGCAGCCCGGCGATCAGTGGTGCGACCCCCTTGTCGGTCACCGACCGCAGCCACTCGGCGAGATCGCTGATCTGCATCGAGCACAGGTCGGCGATGTTCTTGCCGTTGATCTTGGCCGAGCGCGCCTCCTTGCTGAGCCGGGTGCCGTCGCAGTCGGGGCAGGTCGTGAAGGTGACGGCGCGCTCGACGAAGCGGCGTACGTGCGGCTGCATCGCCTCGACGTCCTTGGACAGCATCGACTTCTGGACCTTGACCAGGACGCCTTCGTAGGTGAGGTTGACGCCCTCGACCTTGATCTTCTCGGGCTCGCCGTACAGCAACTTCTTCAGGTCCCGCGCCGAGAACTTCCCGACCGGCTTGTCCATCGGCAGCCCGGCGCCGGCGAAGATCCGCCCGTACCAGCCGTCCATGGAGTACCCCGGCACCAGCAGCGCACCCTCGGACAGCGACTTGGTCTCGTCGTAGATCGCGGTGAGGTCGAAGTCGTTGAGCGATCCCATGCCCTCGCACGTGGGGCACATGCCACCTTGGTAGACCTGCTGCTTGACCACCGAGGTCTTGCCCTGACCGGCTTCGGTCTTCATCATCCCGCTGGCCACCCGGGTGGGGACGTTGAACGCGAACGCCGTCGGCGGACCGACGTACGGGTCCCCGATCCGGCTGAACAGGATCCGCAGCATGGCATTGGCACCGGTCGCAGTGCCCACCGTCGAGCGCGGGTTGGCACCCATCCGCTCCTGGTCGACGATGATCGCGGTCGTCAGCCCCTCGAGGTAGTCGACCTCGGGCCGCGCCAGGGTCGGCATGAACCCCTGCACGAACGCGCTGTAGGTCTCGTTGATCATCCGCTGTGACTCGGCCGCGATCGTCTCGAACACCAGCGAGCTCTTGCCCGACCCGGAGACCCCGGTGAACGCCGTGAGCCTGCGCTTGGGCAGCTCGATGCTGACGTCCTTGAGGTTGTTCTCGCGAGCACCTTGGACCCGGATCAGGTCATGGCTGTCGGCGGCGTGGGCGGGCATGGGGGCTCCTTGTCATTCCGTCGTCATGGCGCTGGCGACCAGAGCACGCCAGGTCTCGGGGTGGGTGTGCCAGAAGTCGTGGGGTACGCCGGGAATGCTCTCGAACGTGGCGCCAGGCACGGTCGCGGCGAGCTGACGCAGGGGCCAGTCCGGCCGGATGTCGTCGCCGGCGGCGACGATCCGCATCGGGACCGAGCAGTCCGCCAGGCCGCGCCAGAGCCCGGGCTCGTGGATCCAGTCGACGAAGCTCTCGTTGAGCGCCCGCCAGACATCCTCGTCCCACTCGATGTCGAGGCGCGGCTCGTGGCCGGCGTGATAGGCCGCGGACCAGGTGCGGTCCTTGTGCAGCCCGTGGCCGGCGACGCCGATCACGGCTCGGACCGACGCCGGGTGCTCGACTGCGTAGCGCACGGCGAGATCGCTGCCCGCCGAGTGCCCGAGCACCGTCCAGGACTCCACGCCGAGGCCACGGCGGAGATCCTCGAGGTCGGCGACCGCGGTTGCCATCGAGTGCGGGCCGCCGGCGCTGCGGCCGACGCCGCGCGGATCCGGGAACCACGCGCACACGCCGTCGGGCCACAGTCGCTCGTCGGCCAGGAAGTTGACCAGTCCCGGCCCACCACTGAGCGCCAGCAGGTCGGGCCCGGTGCCGCAGGTGGCGACGTACAGCTGCACGCCGTCCCGCGCCGTGACGACCCGGCCCTCGGTGGCCAACTCAGCCGACCTCCACTCGTGAGCCAACTTCAACGCAGAGCACAACGACTCGGCTCCTGCCCAGGTTCCCGTCAGCTCTCGGGCGACGCGGCAAAGGCTGCCTTGGTGTCCTTGTACCAGCCCATGCCCTTGAGCGGATGGCGCCAGCGGCCCTTCATCTCCTTCAGCGCCGGTTCGTGCGCCTCGTCGCCGCCCCGGACCACCTCACGCAGGTGGCGGTCCTGAGCCTTGATCACCTCGTCGGCCGTCTCGCCGTGGAGCTCGAGCCCGCAGGCGCCGCCGAGTTGGGTGCAGGTCATCGTCTTCATCTCACCTCACCTCGTCGATCCGGATCGTGTTGCCGGACGGGTCGCGGAACGCACAGTCGCGCGCGCCCCAGGGCTGCTGGGTGGGCTCCTGCATGACCTCGACATCGGCCGTCTGGAGCCGATCGAAGAGCGCGTCGAGGTCGTCGGTCCCGAGAGTGAGCATCGCGTAGGTGCCCTTGGCCATCATCTCGGTGATGGTGCGCCGTTCGTCGTCGGTGACGCCGGGGTCGGCGCCGGGCGGGAAGAGCACGAGGTTGACGTCGGGCTGATCGGGTGGCCCGACGGTGAGCCAGTGCATGCCGTTGTAGCCGACGTCGTTGCGAAGCTCGAAGCCGAGCTTGTCGCACCAGAACTCGACGGCGGCATCGCGGTCGTCGTGCGGGAGGAAGGCGTTGAGGATCTTGGTGACCATGGCCGCAACGCTAGGAGACGGTCGGAGCGGGTGCTTCTCCATTCCTGATCGATCCGGCCCGGACCGGTCGGCTGACCTGCTTGACCACACACGACGGCACACCGGCGAGGTCGGCCTCGGCCTGCTGCTTGTAGACGCTCGGCGGCACCCCGACCAGCTCCGTGAACCGGGTGCTGAACGTCCCCAGTGACTGGCAGCCCACCGCGAAGCAGACATCGGTCACGCTCAGGTCGCCTCGGCGCAGCAGTGCCATCGCGCGCTCGATGCGGCGGGTCATCAGATAGGAGTACGGCGACTCGCCGTACGCCTTCTTGAACTCGCGGCTCAGGTGACCCGCCGACACGTGCACCCCTCGCGCCAGCGCCTCGACGTCGAGCGGCTGGGCGTAGTCGCGGTCGATCCGGTCCTTGACCCGGCGCAGCAGCCGCAGATCGCGGAGACGTTGGTCGTCCACCTGGGTGCTCACCCCCAGATCGTGCCAGTTGTCTGCGCTGAGTCGTATCACCGTCGCCGGTCGGTACTCCTAGATGCAACGGCTCCGCACATCTCGGAGCGACCAGACCGGAAGGAGGCACCGCCATGTACGACACCGTCGAGTCCACGACCACCCACCTGTCGCACGACCTGCCGTGCCAGCGCTGCGGCCACGCGGTGCACACCTTCTTGGCCTGCGGCGACGACTGCTCGTGCGAGCCCGTTGTGATGCCGGGCTCGGTGAGCCTCGCGGCTTGACGTCGAGTTCGAGCGTCGGCTGCGGATGGTTTCGACACGCTCGCTGCGCT
>DOWL01000190.1:4758-7623 GCA_003519585.1 Nocardioides sp.
CGACACGCTCGCTGCGCTCGCGGCTCAACCATCGGACGGTGGTTGAGCCCGAAGGCGCGCAGGCGCGTTCGGCGTCGAAACCACCGCAAGGAAGGCAGATCACTCGAACGCGGCCAGCCAGGTCGTCAGCAGCCGCTGGAGCTCGGCGCGGTCGCGATCGGAAAGCGGCGCGAGCAACCGGTGCTCGTTGGCGATGTGCGCCGTGAACGCGTCGTCGATGACCCGCTTGCCGGCGCTCGTCAGCGCGATCACCCGACCGCGTGCGTCTGCTTCGCTGGTCCGTCGGGACACGAGGCCGGCGGCCTCGAGCCGGTCGATCCGCTTCGTGGCAGCTCCGGTGGTCACCATCGTGTGGCGGGCCAGCTCCCCCGGCGCCAGCTCGTAGGGTGCGCCGGCACGGCGCAGCGCGGCCAGCACGTCGAACTCCCCCTCCCCCAGTCCGTGCCGGCGGAACTCCAGGTCGAGCTCCTCGCGGAGCCGGTCGGCCAACCGGTGCAGGCGGCCGTACACACCCTGCGGGGACACGTCGAGATCGGGTCGCTCACGCTCCCACTGCTGCTGGATCCGGCCGACGTGATCGAGGTCATCTGACACATCTGGGAATATAGCTTCCAAGGAAGACATTATTGCTTCCATGGAAGCAAAATGGCTCGCCGTCACCGCGATCGCGCCGGTCGCCTGGGGGGCCAACTACGTCGTCACCCGGCAGCTCCTGCCCGTCGACGCGCCCCTGTGGGGCTCGACGTTCCGAGCCTTGCCGGCCGGCCTGATCCTCCTCGCCGTAGCCCGAGCCCTCCCGCGCGGCGCCTGGTGGTGGCGCTCGGCGGTGCTCGGCACGCTCAACATCGGCGCGTTCTTCCTGCTGGTCTACGTCGCCGCGCAACTGCTGCCCTCCAGCGTGGCCGCCTCGGTGATGGCGCTCGCCCCGCTCGCGATGGCGGGCTTCGGCTGGCTCCTGCTCGACGAGCGACTGTCGGGCCGAGTGCTCGCCGGCGCGCTCGCCGGGATCGTCGGCGTCCTGCTCGTGGTCGGCGGTGCCACCGGAGGCATCGACCCGATCGGCGTCGCCGCCTCGCTCTCGGCGCTGGTGCTGTCCTGCGCCGGCGCGGTGCTGGGCAAGCGGTGGTACGACGGCACGCCGCTCGTCGCGATGACCGCCTGGCAGCTGGTCCTGGGTGGGCTGGTGCTCGGCGCGGCGGCCGTGCTCCTCGAAGGCGCCCCACCCGCGCTCGACGCGCACTCCACGGCGGGGTTCGCCTTCACGAGCCTGGTCGCCACGGCGCTCGCCTACCTGTGCTGGTTCGGTGGCCTGGCCCGGCTCCAGGCCGCGACCGTCGGCGCCGTCGGACTGCTCAACCCGGTGACCGGCGTCCTCCTCGGCGCTCTCGTGGCCGGTGAGACGCTCACCGGCGCCCAACTCGCCGGCGTCGCGCTGGTGCTCGGGGGGATCCTCGCCGCCTCCTGGAGCCCAAGCCGGGTGCCGCTGCCGCTTGCCGAGCCCGACCGAGAGCTGGTCGCGATATAGACCGCTCAACACCGGCGTCGACCGTGCGACCTAGGCTGCCCTCATGGCAACGGTGCGGGCAGGTGGACGGGGCGCGCTGGTCGTCGTGGACGTCCAGGTCGGCGTGGTCGAGGGAGCCTGGGAGGCTGATCGCGTCGTCGGCAACGTCACCCGAGCTGTCGACCGGGCCCGCGCTGCCGGGGTGCCCGTGGTCTGGGTCCAGCACGAGGACGACGAACTGGTGCGTGACACGCCCGTCTGGCAGTGGGTGCCCGAGCTGATCCCGGCGGAGGGCGAGGCTCGCGTCTTCAAGCGGTTAAACTCCTCCTTCGAGCGCACCACGCTCGACGACGAGTTGGCTCGACTCGACGTGTCGCACCTTGCCCTGGCCGGGGCCGCCACCAACTGGTGCATCCGAGCGACCGCATACGCCGCTCTCGAGCGCGGCTATGACCTGACCTTGGTGGGTGACGCACACACAACTGTCGGCGAGCACGCCGCCGAGGTCGTCGACGATCTCAACACCGTGATGCGGTGGGTGTCCTACGCCGAGGTCACCAACACCACGGCATCAGCCGAGGAGATCAACTTCTCCGCCTTGAGTTAACCGTGCGGGTCAGCTGAGGTTCGAGGGCGTCGAGGCCGGATGCGGCGAGCGTCGCAGTCGCACGGCTGCCGGTGCGCCTGACCCGTTCGGACTACTGCCGCGTCCGTCGTCCGGTCCGAATGTCCCCTCTCCACCCCCGGGCTGTAGCCGTTCCGCGCACAGACGGCCGCGCGTACTGCCACCTTCGAAGGCAACGCCACGACGACGCGGAAGGAGGTGGCACCGATGTGGGACACCGTCCAGACCAACGACACGCATCTCTCGCACGACTTGCCGTGCCCGCGCTGCGGTCACGCCTTCCACACCTTCTTGCGCTGTGACGAACTGTGCGACTGCGAGCCCGCCGTCATGCCCGGCGAGCAGCCGCTGCTCAGCGCCTGACCTGGGCTCAGCCTGATCCACGCTCAGGTCGGTACGTCGACCTCCGCCACCGTGCGCAGCGTCGCGTGCGTGGGCCGGCCGTCGCGCACCTCGCCACCGGACCACCGGAAGCGCAGCCGGTCGCCGAGCAACTCGAGCACGGCCAGGTTGTTGTCGAACCACGGACCGCGGGTGAGCTCCCAGCGCAACGGTGAGCGTGGCACTTTGCCGGCCAGAAGGCGCCCGGTCGGCCGCGCCTTGCCGAGCGCAGCGGCGCGGATGACCACCTTCATGTACGCCGGGAGCGGGTTGCGGATCGGCGAGCAGGTCGCCTGCACCACCCGGCTCACCAGCCTGGCTCCCGAGCGTGGGTCGGCCCAGGCCTCGGCCACGT
>DOWL01000190.1:7741-8415 GCA_003519585.1 Nocardioides sp.
CGGACAGGAACGTCACCGACCGGGGCGCCCGCCCGCGCCGGCCCGAGGCCACCTCGACGGTCATCCGGGCCAGGTCGACGAACCCCTCCTGGAAGGCCGCCCAGTGCTCCAGGTCGGCGGTCGTGCGCACCCATTCGCCGAACCGACCTGCCACCTTCCCGAACCGGCCCTGGGCCAGCGCCTCGCCGAGCGCCTCCGAGTGGTGGAGTGCCGGGGCGAGAAGCACCGGCAACGACGTACCGACCAGCAGGTGGTCCACGTCGCCCCGCATCCGCTCGTCGAGCCAGGCCAGCTCGGCGTCGTCGAGCATCGAGCGCTGGTCCGGTTGCAGCACCCGCGCGGCCCGTGAGTCGACGACGATCAGTCGGGCCTGGGCGTCGAAGTCGCGCGCGAAACTCCACCGGTAGCTCTCCGGGCGCTGGTCGGCGTCGTCAGCCAGTCGGTCCACCGCCTCGGCGGGTCGAGCTCGCCCTCACCGTCGTACGTCGCCACCCGCTGCCACAGCGGATCCTCGGCCCGGTCGTCGGGGCCGAGGTTGCCCAGGTGCTGGTGCACCCAGTAGGAGCCGAGGCCGGCGACCACCCGCTCGTGCCACCAGTCGGTGGCCTCCATCTCCAAGCGCCAGTCGTGGCTGGTGTTCCAGTCGTCGCGGATGTCGTGATCGTCGAAGATCA
>DOWL01000190.1:8535-14795 GCA_003519585.1 Nocardioides sp.
GTCGTGATCGTCGAAGATCATCGCGCTCGGCAGGGTCGAGAGCAGCCACCGGTTGGCCGGGTCGCTCCATGCCAGTCGGTAGAGGTGGGCGTACTCCTCGTAGTCCTTCAGCTCGGTCCAGGGCGGCTCCGACGGGTCGCGCCGGGCCGCGATGAACTCCTTCATCGCTGGGCTGGTGTCGTCGGCGTACACCTGATCGCCGAGGAACACGACCAGGTCCGGCCAGGGTTCGGGGTCACCGGTCACGCCAGCCATCCGCAGGGCGAAGGCGCGGAGCGCATCGACGCCGAACTCGTCGTTGCCCGCCTCGTCATGAGACACGCTGACCCGGCAGGAGCCGAACGCCATCCGCAGCGGCTTCCCCGGCTGCAGGGTCGGGATGACCGAGGGCGGGAACTCCGCGAACGCGATGTGGGTCGAGGGCCAGACCTGCTCGCCACCGACCAGCACACGGTACGGCGTCGGCGTCCCCGGCGGCAGGCCGGTCACCTCGACCAGGGCGTAGTGGTGCTCGTGGACCGCGAAGGTCCGGGCACTCGCGACCACCGCACCGGCCTCGACCACCACCTCGGCCGCTTCGGCCGTCTCCACCCAGATCGTCGCGGTCGTCGCATCGACGTACCGCAGCAATGGCCCGAGAAGCAGAGGTCCTTCGGGCAGGTCGCCGTCGCTACTCACCGAAACGCAGTACCCGCGCACGAGAGTGGTTCATCGAGGATCCATAACCCGGAGGGAGCGCAGCGACCCGGTCTTTCGCGGGCCGAGCCGTCGCGGGGGTGGACAACTACGGGTTGATCTGGACCTTGATCGCACGCCGCTCGTCCATGGCGCGGTAGCCCTCGGCGACCTCGTCCAACGGCAGCGTGAGGTCGAAGACCCGACCGGGGTCGATCCGTCCGCTGGTGACCAGGTCGAGGAGTTCGGGCAGGTAGCGGCGCACCGGTGCCATCCCGCCGGCCAGGCCGATGTTCTTCGAGAACATCCGGCGCAGCGGGAGCTCGACGCCGTGCGGCACGCCGACGAAGCCGACCGTCGCGCCGGGGCGGGCCACGTCGAACGCCGTAGCGACCGCGGCGTCGGTGCCGACGCACTCCAGCACCGCGTCGGCCCCGACACCATCTGTGATGTCCATGACCCGTTCGAAGCCTTCCGAGCCACGCTCCTCGACGATGTGGGTGGCGCCGAAATCGGTCGCGATCCGCTGCCGCGACTCGTGCCGTGACATGGCGACGATGGTCTCCGCCCCCATCACCGATGCGGCCAGAACGCCGCACAGTCCGACGGCGCCGTCGCCGACGACCACCACCCGCGACCCGGGCTGGACGCGCGCGGAAACCGCCGCGTGCCAGCCGGTCGCCATCACATCAGTCAGGGTCAGGAGTGCGGGGTACGCCGCCGGGTCCGGTCTGCCGTCGGTCCGCACCAGGCTGCCGTCGGCCTGCGCGACCCGGGTGAGCTCCGCTTGCCCGCTCGCGGTCCCATCGGTGTGCACACAGGCGGACTGGATGCCGGCCAGGCAGTGCGGGCAGGTGTTGTCGCAGTGACAGAAGGGCACGACGACGAAGTCGCCCGGACGGAACGACGAGACCTCGCCGCCGACTTCGACCACCTCGCCGATGCATTCGTGGCCGATCGTCGCCCCGGGACGGATCGGGTTCTCGCCGCGATAGGGCCACAGGTCGGAGCCGCAGATGCAGCCGGCGGCGACCTGGACGATCGCGTCGGTGGGCTCGGCGAGGACCGGGTCCGGCACCTCTTCGACGCGGATGTCGCGGGGGCCGTGGATCGTCGTGGCGCGCATGCTGGCATCCTTGCAGTGCCGCGAAACGCCGACTGCCACACCGGTTTGCAGTATCTCACATATGAGTTACCGTGGTTCCATGACCGAGGGGTACAAGGGCCGGATCGGCAGCATCATCCGCGACGCGCGCAAGCACCGCGGGCTCACCCAGCAACAGTTGGCGGAGCGGCTCAGTACGAGCCAGAGCGCGATCAACCGGATCGAGAAGGGGCACCAGAACCTCTCCCTCGACATGCTCGCTCGGATCGGGCAGGCCCTCGACTCCGAGATCGTGGCTCTTGGCGCCGGGCCGACCCACCTCCGGGTGACCGGTCCGACGACGCTCGCGGGTGCGATCGACGTCAAGACCTCCAAGAACGCGGGAGTTGCGCTCCTGTGCGCAACCCTGCTCAACCGCGGTCGCACCACGCTGCGCAAGGTCGCGCGGATCGAGGAGGTCAACCGGCTGCTCGAGGTGCTCAACAGCATCGGCGTACAGACCCGGTGGCTCAACGACGACAACGACCTCGAGATCGTCCCGCCCCGAGAGCTCGACCTCGGCTCGATCGACGAGACTGCCGCGCGCCGGACCCGCTCGATCATCATGTTCCTCGGCCCGCTGCTGCACCGCGAGGACGTCTTCGAGCTCCCGTATGCCGGTGGCTGCAACCTCGGCACCCGCACGGTCGAGCCGCACATGTACGCCCTGCGCCCCTTCGGCCTCGAGGTGAAGGCCACGGACGGTCAGTACCACGCGCAGGTCAACCGGGCCATCGAGCCGGAGACGCCGATCGTGCTCACCGAGCGCGGCGACACCGTGACCGAGAACGCCCTCATGGCCGCCGCGCTGCACCCGGGTGTGACCGTGATCCGCAACGCCTCCTCCAACTACATGGTCCAGGACCTCTGCTTCTACCTGCAGAAGCTCGGCGTCCAGGTCGATGGCGTCGGCACCACCACGCTCACCGTCACCGGGCTCTCCGACATCGACGTCGACGTCGACTACGCGCCCAGCGAGGACCCCATCGAGGCAATGTCCTTGCTCGCGGCCGCGATCGTCACGCAGTCCTCCATCACGATCCGCCGAGTGCCGATCGAGTTCCTCGAGATCGAGCTGGCCACTCTCGGCGAGATGGGCTTCCAGCACACCCGCTCGGAGGAGTACGTCGCCAGCAACGGCCACACCCGGCTGGTCGACATCACCACCCACCCGTCGGAGCTGCGCGCCCCCCTCGACAAGATCCACCCGATGCCGTTCCCGGGGCTCAACATCGACAACCTGCCGTTCTTCGCCGTCATCGCCGCGGTCGCCGAGGGCCAGACGCTCCTCCACGACTGGGTCTACGAGAACCGCGCGATCTACCTCACCGAGCTCAACAAGCTCGGCGGCCAGGTCAAGCTGCTCGACCCACACCGGGTCATGATCGAGGGGCCGACCCACTTCTCCGGCGCCGAGATCGTCTGCCCACCCGCGCTACGTCCGGCCGTGGTCATCCTGCTGGCGATGCTGGCCTCGAAGGGCACCTCGGTCCTGCGGTCGACGTACGTCAT
The DNA here is from genome assembly GCA_003519585.1 of Nocardioides sp. GTDB lineage: Bacteria > Actinomycetota > Actinomycetes > Propionibacteriales > Nocardioidaceae > Nocardioides. The sequence goes on from DOWL01000190.1 coordinate 11,867, forward strand.
CCACCGTGGCTACGAGGACCTTGCCGAACGGCTCAACGAACTCGGCGCCAACATCGAGCCGTTCCGGGACATTTAGCCAACGTCAGAACAACGTTTCGACCCACGCCCGCGCGGGGGCCTTGGCGGCCGGCGGTGCCGTCATGTCGGCGGTGATCTTGGGCATCGGCATCGTGTGCTGACCCGCATGGCGGTGCCAGTCCTGCTCGGCCTCGACCAGGCTGCCCAGGTCGGCGCGGCGCAGGAACACCCCGTGGCCCTGCGGGCACGAGCTGAACTCGCCGTCGCCGAGCGGGTGAGCGTCCATGGTGGTCTGGCAGACGGGGCAGCTCAGCTCGGTGTCGACGTCCATGCTCCGACGGTACCGGGTGCATACTGCGCAACGTGACGGCGCCCACGACCGGCTTCGCCTATCTCGACGGGGTGGCCGGCGAACCGGTCGGTGTACTCGCCTTCGCACACCGGGGCGGGGCGTACCACCCCGAGATCGAGGGCCTCGAGAACACGCTCGCGGCGTTCAAGCATGCGGTGTCCCTCGGCTACGACTACCTCGAGACCGACGTGCACGTGACCAGTGACGGTGTGCTGCTGGCGTTCCACGACGCCGTGCTCGACCGGGTGACCGACCTCGAGGGCGTGATCGCAGAGCTCACCTTCGAGGAGGTGCGCAAGGCCCTGGTCGGCGGGCGCGAGCAGGTCCCTACATTGGCCCAGCTGTTCGACGAGTTCCCGCGAGCACGGTTCAACATCGACCTCAAGTCCGAGGGCGCCGCACAAGCCCTCGCGGAGTTCATCGCGGAGCGGGACGCCTGGGATCGGGTGCTCGTCGGCTCGTTCAGCGGGTCGCGACTGACCGAGTTCCGACGCCGCACGGGCCACCGCGTGCCCACGTCGGCCAGCCCGGTCGAGGTGGCGATCTTCCGCGTCGTCCCCAGCGCTCGGCTCGCCGACTGGCTGACCCGTGGGCGCGTCGCTGCGTTGCAGATCCCCCACCGGAGGGGACGATGGACCATCGCCACGCCAGGTCTGGTACGCCGCGCGCACGCCTCCGGCAAGCACGTGCACGTGTGGACCATCGACGAGCCCGAGGAGATGCGGCTGCTTCTCGACCGCGGCGTCGACGGGCTGTTCACCGACCGGACCGACCTGCTCAAAGACGTGCTCGCCGAGCGCGGCGAGTGGAGGGCATGAGCGTTGACGACATCCAACACCGGCTTCGCAGATCTCGGCCCTCTGAACCGCGCGAGAGAACAAAAGGCCTGGTACTGGTACGACTGGGCGAACTCGGCGTATTACACGACGGTCCTCTCGGTGCTCTTCGCGCCGTACATGATCACCGTCGCCGGCCGGGCGGCTGGCTGTGGCGATGACGCGGACGACACCTGCAACAAGACCGTGAGCGTGCTGGGGCTGCACCTCGCGGCGGGGTCGCTGCCGTTCTACCTGACCAGCTTCGCCACGATCCTGAGCGCGTTCATCCTGCCCGTGGTCGGCGCGATGGTGGACCGCTCGCCGCGCAAGAAGATGCACATGGCCGGATTCGCCTGGGCCGGCGCGTTCTTCGCCGCACTGCTCTTCTTCATGGAGGGCGACAACTGGCGGCTCGCGGCGGTCGCGATCGTCTGCAGCAGCGTGCTGGCCGGCTGCTCGCTGGTGAGCTACTACGCGATCCTGGTCGACATCTCGACCGAGGACGAGCGCGACCGGGTCTCCTCGCGCGGCTGGGCGTTCGGCTACCTCGGTGGCGGGATCCTGCTGTTCCTCAACCTGGTCGTGGTGCTCGGCCACGACGCCCTGGGGCTGGGGACCGAGATGGCCGTGCGCATCTCGCTGCTCTCGGCGGCGGTCTGGTGGGCCGGCTTCACCATCATCCCGTTCGTGCGGCTGCGCAACCGACCGCCACAGAACGTCCTCGAGGAGAGCGGCGGCCTGTTCGCGCGCAGCTTCGGTCAGCTCTGGGAGACGCTCAAGGAGTTGCGCAACTACCCCGTGACCCTGACCTTCCTGGTCGCCTACATCTTCTACAACGACGGTATCCAGACGGTGATCTACGCCGCGTCGACGTACGGATCCAAGCAGTTGGAGTTCGGTGACTCGGTGCTCATCGCGACCATCCTGCTGATCCAGTTCGTCGCCTTCGGCGGTGCGCTGTTCTTCGGCCGGCTAGCGGGCCGGTACGGCGCGTACCGCGCGATCCTCGGCGGCACGTTCGCGTGGATGGTGATCGTCGTGGTGGCGATGTTCCTGCCGGCCGGGAACATCGCGGCCTTCCTCGTGGTCGGGGTGGCCATCGGGATCGTGCTCGGTGGCACCCAGGCGCTGTCGCGCTCGTTCTTCAGCCTCTTGATCCCACGCGGCCGAGAGGGTGAGTACTTCGCCCTCTACAACGCCTTCGAACGTGGCACCTCCTGGTTCGGTGTCCTGCTGTTCGGCGTGGTCTTCCAGCTCACCGGCTCCTACCGGCCCGCCATCGTGAGCCTGATCGTCTTCTTCATCCTCGGCGCGTTCTTCCTGCTCCGGGTCGACCCGAAGCGCGGGATCGCCGAGGCCGGCAACGTAGCTCCACAGCACGTCTGATCTACACGCGTCGGCTACTTGCCAGCAGAATTGCCGGAATTGACCACCCGTCTGTCAGGATGGGCTGATCAATACCCGCCAGTACGGCGAGGAATCGCGGGAATCTTTGTCGGCTGGGTACCGTTAGATCATCGACGGCTGATTTGTCAACGGGTCTCGCAAGCGAACCGAAGACTGGTTTGGACCGTCTCTCTTTCTGTACGGGGAAACCACACCTATTGGGAGGTGCCTTCATGGCGGAGCGCACGCTACGTGGAGCGCGGCTGGGAGGCCAGAGCTTCGAGGATGAGCGCGGGATCGAGTTCGCGGCTCGGCAGCAGGTTGGATACCGCTGCGCACAGGGTCACGAGTGCTG
>DOWL01000190.1:14942-27230 GCA_003519585.1 Nocardioides sp.
GCTGCGCACAGGGTCACGAGTTCGAGATCACGATGTCGGTCGAGGCCGACATCCCCGCGGTCTGGGAGTGCCCGCGCTGCGGTGCCGAGGCCGAGAGCACGGCCGGGATCGAGCGCGAGGTCAAGGCCGAGAAGCCGGTCCGCACGCACTGGGACATGTTGCTCGAGCGCCGCTCGGAGAAGGAGCTCGAGGTCATCCTCAAGGAGCGTCTGGAGCTGCTGCGTGGCGGCGAGATCGGCCCCGCCCATCTGCACCGCGCCAACCAGAAGAAGCGCCGCGCGTCAGCGTAGGTCACCCCAGGAGCCTCGGCTGCGGTGATCTCGACGCGCCCGTCGCGACCTCGTCCCTCGGTCGCGGGGCTTGCTCGATCTTCGTGAGCCCACGCCGCTCGCTCGTTTCTCGCGATCGGCTGCTCACTCATCCACCACCTCGCCCCGGATCACCGGCCCGTCGGGGCCGGGACCGGGGCGTCGTGCCTCTCCGCCCGGTCCGAGGACCACGATCCGGCTGGCCACCACGCGGGTCAGGATCCGGCGGAAGAACGGCCTGGTGAACGGCAGGATGATCAGGATTCCGAACGCGTCGGTGACGAACCCGGGCGCGAGCATCAGGGTGCCGCCGATCAGGATCAAGGCGCCGTCGGCGAGTTCGCGGGCCGGCATCCGGCCGTTGTCGAGGGAGTCGCGCAGTCCTTGGAATGCTCGCGACCCCTGGTGCTTGATCAGCCAGGTGCCGAGGATCGAGTCGAGGATCAGCAGCAGGATCGTCCACCACGGCCCGATCGCCTTGCCGACCTGGATGATCACATAGATCTCAACCAGGGGGACGAGGATGAACAGGGCGAACAGCAGCCAGCCGAACGCCGACCGGCGCCGCGCCATCAGCGATCCCGGCCCATCAGCGATCCCGACGCAGCGCACGTAGGAGCTGCTCCTTGCGCTCGCGCAGCCCCCACCTGGTGATCCGGCGCAGCGACTCGGTGGCCACGGCGCCGCTCATCTTGGAGTCACCGCGGACCCGCTCCACGAACTCGATGGGCACCTCGCGCACGGTCAGCCCCGCGCGGAGGCAGCGGGTGACCAGGTCGGTCTGGAAGACATAGCCGGTGGACTCCACCGAGGCCAGGTCGATCTTCTCGAGGGCGCTGCGCCGGAAGACCCGGAAGCCGGCGGTCGCGTCGCGGACCGAGATCCCGAGCAGCAGCCGGACGTAGAGGTTGCCGCCGCGCGAGAGGGCCTCGCGGCGCAGCGGCCAGTTGACCACCGACCCGCCCGGGATCCAGCGGGAGCCGATCACCAGGTCGGCGTCGACCAGCGCCTCGAGCAGCCGATGGAGCTGCTCGGGCTGGTGCGAGCCGTCGGCGTCCATCTCCCCGACCACGTCGTACCCGGCCTCGAGCGCCCAGGCGAAGCCGGCGAGGTACGCCGCACCGAGGCCGCCCTTGCCGGCCCGGTGCAGGACGTGCACGGCGGGATCGGCGGTGGCCAACTCGCTGGCGAGCGCTCCCGTACCGTCCGGCGAGTTGTCGTCGACGACGAGCACGTCCACCGACGGCTGGGCGGCACGCAGCCGGCCGATGACCCACCCCAGGTTGTCGGCCTCGTTGTAGGTCGGCACGACCATCACGACTCGACCCAATGCGTCGTGGGAGGACTCGTTCATGGCCCTCCCACTGGCGACGGCTCCGACGGCTCCGACGGCTCGAACTCCTCGGGCGCCGCGGCACTCGCGGCATCCTGTTGCCGACGACGATACGGGAGCAGCACGAGCAGCATGCCGAGGATCGCCAACCCGGCGGCGATTCGTCCGGTCCAGGGCCCGAGCCGGACCGCCGGCGTAAGGGCGTCGGTCAGACCCACCTGTTGCTGGAGCACCGCCTGGGTGCGGATGTCGGCGGTCTCCATGACCTGCCCGTCCGGCGCGATGATCCCGGACACGCCGTTGGTGGTCGCCACCGCCACCCAGCGACCGGTCTCCATCGCCCGGAGCCGGGTGATCGCGAACTGCTGGTCGATCTGATCGGTGTGGATGAACGTCGCCTGACTGCTCTGCACCACCAACAGTTCGGCGCCGTTGCGCAACTGGGCCTGCAGGCCGTCGTCGTAGGCGATGTCGAAGCAGATCGCGTCGGCGACCGGCACTCCGCCGATGTCCAGCGGCTCGCGCCTGGTCCCGCTGAGCATGTCGCGGCCCACTTCGCGCAGTCGGTCGAAGAAGTTGTACTTGAGGAAGACCGAGCGCAGCGGGATGTACTCACCGAACGGGACCGGGTGCCACTTGGTGTACCGGTCGCCGGCTCCCGTCTCCGGGTCCCAGACGATCCCTTGGTTGAGCACCTGGTTCTCGCCGCCGTCCACGATCGCACCGACCAGGATGGGCACCTGGATGGCGGAGCTGGCGGCCCAGATGCCGGAGTTGGTCTCGCCGTCGTTGAAGGGGTCGACGGCGGTGGAGTTCTCGGGCCAGAGCACCAGATCGGGCCGGTCCACCTCGCCGGTGTCCACCCGCCTGGCCAGGTCGACCGTCGCGTCGACCTGGTTCTGGGTGACCTGCCGGTAGTCGTAGAGGATGTCGTCCCCGTTGCCTGGGACGTCGCCCTGGACCGCGGCAACGGTGAGGTGGCCCTCAGCGTGCGCCTGCCATGGAGCCAGCACCGGTACGGCGAGCAGCCCGCACAGCGCGACGAGGCACACAGCGGCCGCCTTCCGGCCGCCCTGGGCGGGCTTCAGGCCGGCGACCGGACCGCCGATCAGCCACGCCAGGAGCGCACCCAGCAGTGCGAGAAGGAAGCTGACGCCGACGGCGCCGACGTAGGGCAGCGCGTCGGCGATAGGTGTATCCACCACGGCGAATGCGAGTCGCCCCCACGGCATCCCGCCCAGCGGCCAACCGCTCCGGACCACCTCCATGGTCGTCCAGGCCGCCGCGAACCACAGCGGCCAGAGCCGATGGCGCTGGAGCAGGGCCGACGCCGAGCCGAGGGCGGCGTAGAAGAGCGTCTCGAGCGTCGCCAGGGCCAGCCAGGCGCTCACGCCGACCGCGCGCATCCAGAAGATGTGGGCGAAGTAGAAGGCCGCACCGAAGGCGAGCCCCACGACGAAGGCGCGGCGCAGAGTCAGCCCCCGCGTGGTCAGCACGAAGCCTGCCACGGCCACCGGGATCACCCAGGCGACCGCGACCGGTTCGAACGCCACGGAGAGCAGCAGCCCCGCACACGCCGCGAGGAGGCTCCGCCTCAGCACAGCCCAAAACTACTGGAGCAGCAGAAGGCGAGCAGCAGAAGGCCGGAGGGGTCCCACTCGACTTCGGTCCAGCCTGGTACGCGACCGGCTGCCGCGGTCAGGCTGTTGTCTAGGGCGAGCGGACCCCTCCGTGCCCTGCTCTCGCGGTGAACTCCGGAACCGGGGTCGCCTGGTCGACAGGGATGGCACGTCACCCGTGACCCGACCGACCCTGAGGACCGGCGCTCGTGCCGCGATCTGCATGAGCGGACTCGGGCTACCCAACTCCCCTGGGCGCTTCTCGTCAACACCCTGCTGACCTGCGAAGACACGCGAAGGCGCAGGTCAGGAGCCACGCGAAGTTCACGGGAAATTCATGGAATTTCTGGGCGCTACGGCGTGTCGCGGGTCTGCGGCGGCACCACCACGGTGCCGGTGGCCGTCGTCGCCACGAGCGGCGCGTCGAGCATCCGTGCCGCTCCCGGTCGCTCGTCGCTCGGCTCACCCCGGCCGACCACTCGGACCACCAGGTCCAGGGTGCGCGAACGGGTCCCGACCCGGGTCAGCGTGCAGACGATCTCGAGGACGTCACCGGCGCGCACCGGCTCGCGGAACTGCACGTCGGCGTACGACGCGAACAGCCCCTCGTCGCCGTCGGTGACGATGCACATCTCGGTCGCGACGTCGCCGAAGAGCTTCATGGAGTAAGCCCCGTCGACCAGGTTGCCCGCGTAGTGGGCGTCGGAGTAGGGCACGTAGCGCCGGTGGGTCACGGTGGTGCCGACCTCGGCGGCGGTCACGCGGCGACCTCGGCTGGGGCCAGCCGGTGCACGAGGAACGACGCCACCTCACCAGGCGTGGTGCCGCGGGTGAAGACCCGGTCGACACCGAGCTCGCCCGCCATCGTCTCGTCGAAACGAGGCCCGCCGACGATCAGGAGCGGGCGTCGGTCCTCGGGGTAGGCCTCCCGGAAGGCCGCCGACATCTCGCGGGTGTTCAGCAGGTGCGCATCCCGCTGCGTGACCACCTGCGAAACGAGCACGGCGTCGGCCTTCTCGGCCCGGGCACGATCCACGAGCTGGGGCACGGAGACCTGGGCGCCGAGATTGACGACCTTGAGTTCGCGGTAGTACTCGAGCCCCTTCTCCCCCGCGAACCCCTTGATGTTCATAATCGCGTCGATCCCGACGGTGTGGGCGTCGGTGCCGATGCAGCCGCCGACCACCACGAGCCGGCGCCGCAGCCCGCGCTTGATGGCGGCATTGACCTCCTTGGGGGTCAGCAGCGGGTAGTCGCGCTCCACGACCTCGACCTGGCTGGTGTCGATGAGATGGTTGACCCGGCCGTACACCACGAAGAACGTGAAGTCCGGACCCATCGCCTTGCTGTGCACGACCAGCGCCGGGTCCATGCCCATCTTGTTGGCCAGCTGCACCGCGGCTCCCTCGGCCACTTTCGAGTGGGCCACGGGCAGGGTGAAGCTCAGCTGCACCATCCCGTCGCCGGTCGTGTCGCCGTAGGGACGAACGATGGTCACGGTGCCTCCTCGAGCAGCTCGCTGGCCGGGTTGTAGTACGCGCTCGACTTGCGCGCGACGCCGTCGAGGCCGCGACCGGCGTCGGCCGGGCGGCGCATCAGGCCGAAGGTGCCGTCGGCGATGGCATTGAGCAGGCCGTCGTCGACGATGGCGTCGAGCAGGTCGACCGTCTCCGCGAGCACCTGCTTGGCGCGGGTGGCGATGAACCCGTCGGGCGCGGGACGGAAGTCCTCGTGCAGGTCGCCCGTGGCGTCGAGCACGTAGCGGACGTTCTGCAGTGCGATGTCGCGGTCGGACAGCCACGGGGTGACGACGGCCTCGGTCATCATCCCCACCAGCAGGATGCCCTGGCCGGTGAGCGAGCCCACGAGGTTGAAGAAGCCGTCGAGCAGGTTGCCCCGGAACACGTCTCCGGTCATGTGCCGCGTGGGCGGCATCCACTTCAGCGGCGCATTCGGAAAGAGCTCGCGGGCCAGCAGGGCGTGCGCGAGCTCCAATCGGAAGGAGTTCGGCAGGTCCGGGTCGATCTCGAACGCATGGCCGAGACCGAGCTGCCAGTCCTCGAGCCCGGCCTCCTTCGCGAAGTACTCGTTGAGCAGTTGGCTGGTCGTTACCGTGTGCGCCGCCTCGACCGCATCGGCCGTGGTGAGGTAGTTGTCCTCGCCGGTGTTGATGATGATCCCGGCCCGGGCATGGACCTGGCGGCTGAACCGCTGGTCGACGAAGGTGCGGACGGGGTTGATGTCGCGGAACAGGATCCCGTACATCGAGTCGTTGAGCATCATGTCGAGCCGCTCGAGCCCGGCAAGCGTGGCGATCTCCGGCATGCACAGGCCGGAGGCGTAGTTGGTCAACCGCACGTAGCGGCCCAGCTCGGCGCTCGACTCGTCGAGCGCGGCCCGCATCAGCCGGAAGTTCTCCTGGGTGGCGTAGGTGCCGGCGAACCCCTCCCGGGTCGCGCCCTCGGGCACGTAGTCGAGGAGGCTCTGGCCGGTGGACCTGATCACCGCGATCACGTCGGCGCCCTCGCGTGCGGCCTGCTGGGCCTGCGGGATGTCCTCCATGATGTCGCCGGTCGCGACGATGAGATAGATCCATGGCGTGCGCGGAGCGTCGCCGTGCTTGCGGATCAGCCTCTCACGCTCACGACGGCGCGAGTCGATGCGCTTGATCCCCGCGCCCACCTGCTTGCGAGCCGCGGCCCGCGCCCGCATCGCGTCGCGGCCCTCGGGCAGCCGGAAGGTGACCGACCCGGCGCCGGCCTTCTGCGCCAGGGTGGCCAGGTCCTCGGCTTCGTGCCGGACCAGCGCATCCCACACCGGAAGCGCGATCCCGTGCTCGAGTCCGACGTCCGCGCGTACGACGTCGAGCAGGCGGTTCGCCCACGGGATGCCGTCGCCGTCGGCGCCTTCGAGGCCGGCCATCCGGAGCGTCGCCCGCTCGACGCTGACCGTGGTGTGCTGGCGGGCCAGGTCGACGATCGGCTTCCCGGCCTTGCGCGCGAGGCTGCGGGCCTTGCGAACGGTGACCGGATCGAGGTCGAGCTTGCCGCGGGCCATCAGAGCCTCCGCTCGAACAGCGAGCGCACGCCCGCGTCCTGGCGGACCAGGTCGACGGCGTACGCGGCGTGGCCGGGGACGTAGCCGTTGCCGATCAGCATCGTCACGTCAGCGGCGAGCCCCTCTGCACCGAGGGCCGCGGCCGAGAATGAGGTGGCCATGCTGAAGAAGATGACGGTGCCGCCGGGCGCGGTGGAGAGCACAGCTCCACCTTCGCACCCTGGAACGTCGACGCACACCACTGTGACATCGGCGGGTGTGCCGATCGCGTCGCGGAGCTGGATGGGTTCGCGCGCGTCGGCGACCACGACCTCATCGGCGACGCCCGCGTCACGGAGCAGTGCGGCCTCCGCCGCGTGGGGTACGACGCCCACCGTGCGCTTGGCTCCCGAGCGCCGGGCGGCGGCGAGGGAGAGCGATCCGGACTTGCCGGCCCCACCGATGACGGCGACCACCGGCGCGTCGTACTGCTCGACCACGCGGGCGGTCAGGGCGGGTGCGCCGCACACGTCCATGACGGCCAGTGCGAGCTCGGGCGCCAGGTCGTCGGGCAGGACGGCGGCGATCGAGCGCCCGAAGAGGATGGCGTAGCCGTCGCACGGCACCTGCTCGGAACCGCCGTCCCAGCGCTGCAACCCGTCCTCGATGACCAGTGGCGTCAGGGTCAGCGACACCAGGGTCGCGACCCGGTCGCCCACCCGGAGCCCCAGCGGTGACTCGGGGCCGACTTCCTCGACCGTGCCGACCAACATGCCGCCGGAGCCGGTCTCGGGGTTCTGCATCTTGCCGCGCGTCGCGACGATCGCCAGGACGGCTTTCCGGACGGCGTCGCCATCGGCGTGGGTGCGCTCCAACTGCCGGAACGACGCGGCGTCGAGGTTGAGCCGCTCGACCCGGATCCGCACCTCGTCGGGCCACAGCTCGCGACGGGTGTCCAGCCGGTCGGCCGCCTGGGGCAGGACGACGCGGTCGTCGAGGACCCGGTGCAGTCCGGTCGGATCGGTGGCTGGCACGAAGACTCCTCAGTAACTTGGGCGCTCAAAAGATCAATCTGCAACAGAATTTGCGGCGCTGCTTTGGACGCACCATAGATTCTCCATTTACAGTGGCACAGTGACCATTGAAACGTCCATTGGGCTCGAGACCGGCCAGCCCTATCCCTACCAGCGTGTCGAGCTGGTGGAGCCGGACTGGACCCGGTTCCCCGGCTGGAAAGACGTCACCGCCGCGGAGTGGGAGTCCGTCCAGTGGCAGCGCGCGCACTGCGTCAAGAACGTCAAGCAGCTGCGTGAGCTCCTCGGCGATCTGGTCGACGAGCGCTTCTACGCCGACCTCGAGCGCGACCAGGCCGAGCGGGCCACCATGTCGATGCTGGTGCCGCCGCAGATGATGAACACGATGGCACCCCACGAGCCGGTCGGCGGTCCGGGCTCGCTCACCGATGCGTTCTACGCCGACCCCGTGCGCCACTACATGCTGCCGGTCTTCTCCGACCGCCGTACCGACTGGCCCTCGCACCCGCACGCCACCCGCGACTCCCTGCACGAGCACGACATGTGGGCGACCGAAGGGCTCACCCACCGCTACCCCACCAAGGTGCTCGCGGAGCTGCTGCCGACCTGCCCGCAGTACTGCGGCCACTGCACCCGCATGGACATCGTCGGCAACTCCACAGCGGTCATCGACAAGCTGAAGTTCGTCGGCAAGCCCAACGACCGGCTCGGCGACATGCTCGACTACCTGCGCCGCTCCCCCGGCGTGCGGGACGTCGTGGTCTCCGGTGGCGACGTGGCGAACATGCCCTGGCCGCGGCTCGAGGCCTTCCTCACCGAGCTCCTCGAGATCGAGAACATCCGGGACATCCGGCTCGCGACCAAGGCGCTGATGGCCCTGCCGCAGCACTGGCTGCAGCCTGAGGTCGTCGAGGGCATGGGCCGGATCGGCTCCACCGCCCGCGAGCGTGGCGTGTCCGTGGCGATCCACACGCACGTCAACCATGCCAACTCGGTGACTCCCCTGGTGGCGAAGGCAACCCGGGCGATGCTCGACACCGGCGTCCGCGACGTGCGCAACCAGGGAGTGATCCTCAACGGAGTCAACGCCGACCCGCACGCGCTGCTCGACCTGTGCTTCCGGCTCCTCGATGGCGCGCAGATCATGCCGTACTACTTCTACATGTGCGACATGATCCCGTACTCCGAGCACTGGCGGGTCTCCGTCGCCGACGCGCAGCGGCTCCAGCACGCGATCATGGGCTACCTGCCGGGCTTCGCGACGCCGCGCATCGTCTGCGACGTGCCGTTCGTCGGGAAGCGCTGGATCCACCAGCTCTCGTCGTACGACACCACGCACGGCATCTCCTACTGGACCAAGAACTACCGCACCTCGATCGAGGCCGCCGACCCCGAGGCGCTGAGCCGCACCTACGAGTACTACGACCCGATCCACACGTTGCCGACCGAGGGTCGGGCGTGGTGGGCAGAGCACGGCGCGCTGGACGAGTCCGCGCTCCGGGCGGCCGAGGTGGCCGAGGCCTCGCGGCGTACGGCGGCCCTTCAGGCGTACTGACGACGCACACGTGGCCGCGTTAGGCGTCGTGCCCTGTCTAGCCACGTGTCTGACCGAGCGGAAGGCCGGATGTAGCCTGTCACCGCGTGCCGGGGAGCACGTCCGAGCCCACAGCGGGTGGGCTCTCGCTGGTCCGGGGGGTCCTGCATGCGTGGAAAGCTCGTCACTGCGCTGGCCGCGGTGGTCATCACCGTGCTGCTGGTGACCAATCCGCTGGTCGCCGACGCCGCGCGCCAGATCAGCGGCCGGGACATCAAGAGCAACACGATCACCAGCCAGCAGATCAAGAACGGCACGCTCCAGGCCAAGGACTTCAAGCGGGGTCAGCTTCCCCAGGGACCGCAGGGGCCGGCCGGCGCCGACGGGGTCAGCGGTGGCAGCGGCTTCAGGATCGATGAGAACGAGGCCTTCGGCTCAGACATCGCAGCTTCGGTGCCGGTGCCCGACCACGTGAGCGGCTTCCAGTTCCTCGGGACTCCGGTCACGGCCATCCTGATCGCCGGCAAGAGCGTCTTCGTCAACGCCCAGATCGCGATCGGGTCGACTTCGGGCACCGACGTCGACATCGCCATCTGCACCGACCTCGGTGACGGGCCGATGCCGATCAACACCTACCTCACCGTCCATGTCAGCGATCGCGACAGCTTCGCGATGACGGGCCAGTTCAAGACCATCGAGACCTACGACGAGGCACTGTTCGGGCCGTGCGTCGCCTTCGGCACCGACCAGGGCGATGCATACGACCCGCTCGACTACCACCCCCTCGACGACAACGACTGGGTCAACGGCGACTACGTGATCACCAGCGGGCCCGGCATCGGCGACAACACCCGGGTCGGCGGTTCGAGCGCGCCCCTGCGCCCTGACGCTGAGCGGGGCTGACCGGCGCCATCCGGACCGGCCAAGAGGTCGCTGCCTATGACCCGGTTGGGTCATAGGCAGTGCGCGGCAAACACGCCATCCTCGGGGAGGCTCGGTTCACGGGACCCGAGCACCCCTACCTCCGAGGAGCCCTTCGCATGCGCTCGAAGCTCGTCATCGGCGGCCTGACGGTTGCCGTCGCCTTCCTGCTGGCCACCAACCCTGTCGTCGTCAACGCGGCGGGGCAGATCACCAGCGCCCAGATCAAGAACAACACGATCAAGGGCAAGGACGTCAAGGACAAGACTCTCACGGGTAAGGACGTCAAGGACGGCAGTCTCACCGCGGCCGACCTCGCGGCCGGCACGATTCCAGCGGCGCCCAAGGTGCCCAAGGTTCGTTGGGCCCTGGTCAACCACACGCACACCGCGATCTTGGCTCAGTCGGGTGGCATCTCGATCACCTCGGTCTCGGGGGGCGGTACCTACCTCGACATGGGTGAGGACGTCGCCGGAGCCGCGATCTCGGCCACCAACGCCTACACCGACGCCGACGGGGGCTTCAAGGGCGGCATCATCGCGACGATCTGCGGCGGGGCGCCGTACGGCGGCACCTGCTCGGGCGGCGGCAACGTCAACAACACCAACCACGTCTGGGTGTTCACCGAGAACACGGCAAGCAACGCCGGAGAGAACCACGCGTTCTACGTGACGGTCATCGGCTAGACGGCGAGTCCTGACCGGACACCAGACCAGAGCCGCTCCGTCACCCGCCGGTGACGGGGCGGTTCTCGTAGTAGGTCGACAGCACGATCGTGGTGCGCGTCGAGACGTTCGCTGCTGCCCGGATCCGGGCCAGCAGGTCCTCGAGGTCGCTGGGCCGCGCCAGCCGCACCTTGAGGATGTAGGACTCGTCGCCGGCCACCGACCAGCACGACTCGATCTCGGGTATCTCCTCGAGCCGGGTCGGTGAGTCGTCGGGCTGAGACGGGTCGATCGGTCGGATCGAGATGAAGGCCGTGAGCGGCAGCCCGATCTCGTCGTGGTTGACGGTCGCGCCGTAGCCGAGGATCAGGCCCCGCTGTTCGAGCCGCTTGACCCGCTGGTGGACCGCCGAGGTGGAGAGCCCGGTTGCCTTCCCCAGGTCGGTGAACGACATCCGGCCGTCAGCGGCCAGCAGCTGGAGGATCTGCCGATCGGTGGCCTCGATAGTGGAGGAAGACACGCGGGGAGCCTAGGCCATGTCGGATGCTCTGGAAGGATGCACCGGTGACCACCCCTGCACCCGGAGCCGGGCAGAGCCGGCTGATGCTCCTCGACTCGGCGTCGATGTACTTCCGGGCCTTCTTCGGGGTTCCCGAGATCACCAACGACGAGGGCACGCCGGTCAACGCGGTCCGCGGCTTCATGGACTTCATCTCGCGCCTGGTCGACCAGTACGACCCCGACCGACTGGTGTGCTGCTGGGACAAGGACTGGCGGCCGGCCTGGCGGGTCGAGCTGATCCCGACCTACAAGACCCACCGGGTCGTGGCCGAGGTCGCCACCGGTCCCGATGTCGAGGAGGTGCCGGATCCCCTCGAGGTGCAGGTGCCGATCATCCTCGAGGTGCTGGATGCGTTCGGGATCGCCGTACGTGGCGCGGACGGCTACGAGGCCGACGATGTGATCGGGACCCTCGCCACAGGCGACGGCGGACCGGTCGACGTGGTGACCGGCGATCGTGACCTGTTCCAACTCGTCGACGACGAGGCTGCCGTCCGGGTGCTCTACATCGCCCGCGGGGTCGGCAACCACGAGCGTGTCGACGATGCCTGGGTCCGCGGGAAGTACGCCGTCTCGGCGCGCCAGTACGCCGACTTCGCCACCCTCCGGGGCGACGCGTCCGACGGACTTCCCGGCGTGGCCGGCGTCGGCGAGAAGACCGCGGCGACGCTGCTGTCCCGGTTCGACGACATGGACGGCATCCTCGCGGCGGCCGAAGATCCCGCCTCCGACCTCGGACCCGGTCCGCGGGGCAAGATCAAGGCGGCGGCCGACTACCTCAGGGTCGCCCCGAAGGTGGTCGCCGTCGCGCGTGACCTCGACCTCGACCGCACCGGCCTGGAGCGCCCGGTCACGCCGCGCGACCCGGAGCGGGTCAAGGAGCTCGCCTATCGATACAACCTCGAGAGCCCGGCGGCGCGCCTGGTCGAGGCACTGATGCGGTGAACTGGGCTCGGTCGCAAGGGTGGTCGGGGCGACGTAACACACCCGACACACGCGCGACCTAGCGTCACGCCATGCACCTCACCCCCGGGGACACCGAGAAGCTGCTGCTGGCCGTGGCGGGAATGGTGGCCCGGGATCGGCTCGAGCGCGGTGTGTTGCTCAACCATCCCGAAGCGGTGGCCCTGCTCAGCTGTTGGGTCGTCGAGCGAGCCCGCGAGGGGGCGTCGGTCGCCGAGCTGATGGAGACCGGCCGCTCCGTGCTCACCGCCGACCAGGTCATGGCCGGCGTGGCCGACCTGCTGCACGACGTCCAGGTCGAGGCGACCTTCCCC
>DOWL01000190.1:27352-27834 GCA_003519585.1 Nocardioides sp.
GGTCGAGGCGACCTTCCCCGACGGTCGCAAGCTGGTGACGATCCACGATCCGATCCCGGCCGACACGGTGCAGGACGCCCCCGGCGGCTATCGGCTGGCGGACGGCAGCCTCGAGATCAACGCGGACCGGGGCCCGGGCGAGCGAGGCACGCTGGTGATCGTCAACACCGGCGATCGGCCGATCCAGATCGGCTCGCACCTGCATCTTCCCGACGCCAACCTCGCGCTGGACTTCGATCGGGACGCTGCGCACGGGTTCCGGCTCGACATCGCGTCGGGGACGTCACGGCGGTTCGAGCCAGGCGCTTCGCGCGAGGTGCCGATCGTGGCCCTGCGCGGTCGGCGGCTGGTCCCGGGCCTGCAGCTCCGGGAGTCGATCGATGGCTGAGCTATCGCGTCGCGAGCACGCCGCGCTCTACGGACCCACGGTCGGCGACCAGGTGCGCCTGGGCGATACGGATCTGTGGATCGAGGTCGAGCAG
>DOWL01000190.1:27951-28584 GCA_003519585.1 Nocardioides sp.
TCTGTGGATCGAGGTCGAGCAGGACTTGACCTTCGGCGGTGAGGAGGCGGTCTTCGGCGGTGGCAAATCGATCCGGGAGTCGATGGCCCAGTCGACGCTGAGCCGGGCGGCCGGGGCGCCGGACACGGTCATCACCAACGCCGTGGTGCTCGACCACTGGGGGGTCGTGAAGGCCGACGTCGGTCTGCGAGATGGCCGGATCGTCGCGCTGGGGCGAGCCGGCAACCCCGACATCGCGGACGGGGTGCACCCCGACCTGGTGATCGGCCCCAGCACGGACGTCATCTCCGGGGAAGGGCGGATCATCACTGCCGGAGGGGTCGACGTGCACGTCCATCTGCTGTCCACGTCGCAGCTCCACGAGGCGCTGGCCACCGGGATCACGACCATCGGTGGTGGTGGCACCGGCCCCTCGGAGGGGTCGCGCGCGACCACCGTCACCCCCGGCGCCTGGCACCTCCAGACCGTGCACCGCGCCCTCGACCACCTGCCCGTCAACCTGTTGCTGATGGGCAAGGGCAACACCGTGAGCGCCGAAGGACTCGCCGAACAGGCGCTGGCCGGCGCGGCGGCGTACAAGGTGCACGAGGACTGGGGCTCGACACCGGCCGCGATCGACGCCGCGCTGCGGGC
>DOWL01000210.1:0-169 GCA_003519585.1 Nocardioides sp.
GCCGGCCACCCCGCCGGCCAGCACTCCGGCCACCCCACCCGCGAAGACCCCGCCTGCCAGCACTCCGCCGGCCACCCTGCCCGGCGGTGCGACCAGCATCTTCGGAGGCGGGAAGTTCCTGGTCGCCTACTACGGCACCGCCCAGACCGGCGCGCTCGGCGTCCTCGGC
>DOWL01000210.1:294-1754 GCA_003519585.1 Nocardioides sp.
CGGCGCGCTCGGCGTCCTCGGCGAGACCTCCCCGACCAAGATGGCCCGGCGGGTGGAGCGTGCGGCCAAGCCATTCGCACGCGCCAACCAGCCGACCCAGATCGTCTTCGAGCTGATCGTCTCCATCGCCGACCGCTACGCCGGCAAGGGCGGCGACTACTCCCACGACATCCCGCGCGCCGAGGTGCAGAAGTACATCGACGCCGCGCACCGTCACGATGCGCTCCTGCTCCTCGACATCCAGCCGGGGCGCGCAGACTTCCTCACCGCGGCCAAGCGCTGGGCGTGGGCGCTCAAGGATCCCTATGTCGGGCTCGCCCTCGACCCGGAGTGGCGGATGGGCAAGCACGGCGTGCCCGGCACCCGCATCGGCTCCGTCGATGCCTCGGAGGTCAACCGCGTCTCGGCGTGGTTGCGCGACCTGACCGAGCGCCACGCGCTGCCCCAGAAGCTGTTCGTGCTGCACCAGTTCCGCACCGACATGATCGACCACATCGGGCAGATCAAGCAGCGCCGCGGTCTGGTGATGGTCCAGCACGTCGACGGCTTCGGCACTCCGGGGCAGAAGCTCGACACCTATCACGCCGTCGCGCGCCCGGCGCAGTTCTTCATGGGGTTCAAGCTCTTCTACGACGAGGACATCCGGCGCATGTCGGCTGCCGACGTACGCCGGATCAACCCTCGGGTGCGGTTCGTCAGCTTCCAGTGACCTTCCGGAGACCGAGCCCGGCGTCGGTCGTCTAAGGTCGCCGCGTGCCCGACTCCGCTGAGCTCGATGCCGCCGACCCGCTGGCGACCTACCGCGACCGGTTCGTCGGCGCCGAGACGCCGTTGGTCTACTTCGACGGCAACTCCCTGGGGCGGCCCCTGAGGGTGACCGGTCGGCGGCTCGCGGAGTTCGTCGACCACGAGTGGGGCGGCCGGCTGATCCGTGGCTGGGACGAGCGGTGGTTCGACCTGCCGCGCACCCTGGGCGACCGGTTGGGCGAGGTGTGTCTGGGGGCCGGACCGGGCCAGGTCGCCATCGGCGACTCGACCACGGTCCTGCTCTACAAGCTGATGCGGGCGGCGGTGGCCGCCCAACAGCAGGCAGGGACGGGACGCACCGAGATCGTGCTCGATCGTGACCAGTTCCCGACGGATCGGTACGTCGCCGACGGCGTCGCCCGCGAGGCGGGGTTGACCCTGCGCTGGATCGAGGTCGACACCACGGCCGGCGTCTCCGCCGACCAGTTGGCCGAGGTGGTCGGGCCGCGGACCGCGCTGGTGGTCCTCAACCACGTGGCCTACCGGTCCGCTTGGCTGGCCGATGCGCCCGAGCTCACCCGGATCGCCCACGAGGCCGGCGCGCTGGTGCTGTGGGACCTGTGCCACTCGGCCGGCTCGGTCCCGGTCCAGCTCGACGCATGGAACGTCGACCTCGCGGTCGGCTGCACTTACAAGTACCTCAACGGCGGCCC
>DOWL01000210.1:1860-2527 GCA_003519585.1 Nocardioides sp.
CAACGGCGGCCCCGGCTCGCCGGCGTTCCTCTACGTCGCCGAGCGCCACCTGGGCACGCTGACCCAGCCGATCCAGGGCTGGATGGGTGCCGAGGATCCGTTCCTCATGGGGCCGTCGTACGTGCCCGCCGCCGGCATCCGTCGATTCCTGTCCGGGACGCCCGCGATCGTCGGGATGCTCGCGCTGGCCGACATGGTCGAGCTGGTCGCCGAGGCGGGGATCGACGCGATCCGGGACAAGTCGGTCGGGCTGACGGACCACGTCCTCGAGATCGCCGACGAGCTGCTGGTCCCGGTCGGGGTGGAGGTCGCCTCGCCTCGCGTCGCCGAGCTCCGGGGCGGACATGTGACGCTCAACCACCCGTTGATGCGGGAGGCGACGGCGGCGCTGTGGGAGCGCGACGTGATCCCCGACTATCGCGACCCGTACGGGTTGCGGATCGGGCTCTCCCCGCTCTCCACGTCGTACGCCGAGGTGCGGTCGGGCCTCGAATCGGTTCGCGACGTCCTGGCGGGGCTGACAGGCTGAGGCAGGTGACCCAGACCATCGGCTGATCCCACCCGCCACACCCGTTGCTGTAACTGAGTGTTCGGACATCTGGTTGGGCGCTCAAGCACCCAACCAGATGTCCGAACACTCAGTTACAGCTGGGTCAGGTCACGTGTT
>DOWL01000099.1 GCA_003519585.1 Nocardioides sp.
CTCGTTTTCGAGCGTCGTCGACAACCAGTCAGATTGGCGCGGGGACCTTCCGGTCGGCTCCGACAACAGTGAACCCGCGGCTCGCCAGCGCACCTCCCGGACCGGTACACAGGACCATCCCGATCGACCGACCCGATCGGGCAGGAGGAGTTCAGGGCATGGCGCACTTCCGGTTCATCGAACGCCGCTTCGAGAAGTTCCTGCGGACGCAGCTGTCGGTACGCAAGGCGATGGGCGTCATCGTCTACGCGACCGTGGCGAGCGTGCTGATCGGTGGAGTGGTGATCACGCTGGTCGATCCGCACGACTTCGAGGGCGTGGGCGACGGACTGTGGTGGGCACTGCAGACCGTGACCACGGTCGGGTATGGCGACGTCGTGCCGACGACGCCGGTCGGAAGGGTCATCGGCTCGGTCATCATGTTGGAGTCGATCGCGTTCATCTCGATCGTGACCGCCGCGATCACCTCGACCTTCGTGGAGCGGGCGCGCCACCAGAACGCCGCGGCGCTGGAGGCACTCGGTTCGGGCCCGGTGCAGCACGACCAGCTGATGGCGCAACTGGCGGAAGTCACCGCCCGGCTCGACCTGATCCAGCGGGCGCTCGGGATCGAGACCCCGTCGGCAGGGGAGGGTGACCTGCAGGCGTGACGGACCGAGCGGCCCTCCGCGAACTGGCGCACGACCTCCTGCGAGCCGAAGTCGGTGCGACGACGGTGGGCCGGCTCTGCCCGCGGTGCGGTAGCGGCGACCATGGCCGGCCGTACGTCGTCACGCCGGGTCGGCCGGCGCCGTACGTCTCGCTGTCGTACGCCGAGGGGCTGGTCGCGGTCGCCTGGTCGGTCGGTCCGGTGGGCATCGACGTCGAGGACGACGGGCCACCGGTGGACGGCGTCGACCGGAGCCTTTTCAGCGCGAGCGAGGCGCGGTTCAAGGCCGGCACCGACGTGCCGGTGACCGCGCTGGAACTGCCCAGCGGCTACGTCGGCACAGTGGCCGGCACGGAGGTCACGTGGCGGCTGGCAGGTCCGGCAGCTCCGGACGGGTGAGCCAGGCGTCGAAGAGCTCGTTGAGGTCGGTGCCCGTGTGCTCGCCGGCGAAGTGGCGGAACTCGCCGGTCGTCACCGAGCCGCCGGTGTGCTCGGCCACCCAGGCCGCGAGCAGCGCGAAGAACGCGTCGTCGCCGACCGTCCGGCGCAGCGCGTGCAAGGTCAGCGCGCCGCGCTTGTAGACGCGGTCGTCGAACATCAGCTCGGGGCCGGGGTCCTCCAGCACCAGGTCCTGGTCGAGCTCCGCGAGCTGGGCGTGGTGGTGCTCGGCCCAGTCGTCGGCGGAGTCCCCGCCCGACTCCTCCGACCAGAGCCACTCGCAGTAGCAGGCGAAGCCCTCGTGCAGCCAGATGTCCTGCCACCGTGCCAGGGTCACGGAGTTGCCGAACCATTGGTGCGCAAGCTCGTGAGCCACCAGTCGGATCGCATCCCAGTCGTCGCTGCAGAAGTTGCGGCCGAAGGTCGAGAGCGCCTGCGACTCCAGCGGGATCTCGAGATCGTCGGCGGTGACGACCGAGGTGTAGGAAGCGAACGGGTAGGGCCCGAACAGCTCCACGAAGTGGGCCATCATCTCCGGCTGCCGGCCGAACGCGGCCTCGAAGCCTTCGTCGACGTCGGCAGGGACGGCCGCGGTCATCGGGACCGGCGCGTCGTCGTACGGCCGGAGCCGGTAACGCCCGATCTGCACTGTCGCCAGATAGGTGGCCATCGGCTCGACCTGCTCGTAGCGCCACGTGACCGTCGAGGAGCCGCGCCTCCGCTCGGCCAGTTCGCCGTTGGACACCACGGTGTAGTCGGCCGCCGCGGTCACGGTGATGGAGTACGACGCCTTGTCGTCGGGACGGTCGTTGCAGGGGAACCACGTGGGCGCACCGTGCGGCTGACCGGCCACGATCACGCCGTCCTCGAGCTCCTCCCAGCCCGCATCGCCGTGGTGCTTGTCGATCAGCGGCCGGGGCGCGCCGCCGTACTTCACCGTGAGCCGGAACGACCGTCCGGCCGGCAGCGGCTCCTTGAGAGTGACGACCAGGCGGGGGCCGCGGGCGGCGTACTTCGCCGGTGCCCGGCCGTCGACCGTCACCTTCGTGGCGTCGAGCCCGGCGAGGTCGAGGACGACGCGGGAGAGCTCTTCTTCCGCAACGGCATCGATGACCGCCTCGGCCCGGAGCCCGTTGCCGGCCAGGTCGTAGTCGAGGTCCAGCGCATAGTGGACAGCGCTCCAGGAGGGGTCGCCGTGGCCGGGGAGATACGGGTCGGCGGTCGGAAGATCGGAGTTGAACAGCCTCACTCGGCGGCCGCCCACGGGCCGATCGGGTTGCCGATCCACACCGTCTTGTCTGGCACCGACTCACCCCTCATGACCAGCGACACGGGTCCGACCGTAGCGTGCCGCCCCAGCGTCGCAGCCGGAAGGATGACGCTGTTGGGGCCGAGCGTTGCGCCGGCTTTGAGGACCACCCGATCCATGGCAAGCATCCGGTCGTGGAAGAGGTGGGTCTGTACGACGGTGCCCTGGTTGACGGTCGATCCGTCGCCGAGCTCGACCAGGTCGGTCTCGGGGAGCCAGTAGGTCTCGCACCAGACGCCGCGGCCGATGGTCGCGCCCATCAGCCGGAACCACCAGTTGAGCAGCGGTGTGGCCGCGACCGGCCGCGCGAACCAAGGCGCCGCCACCACCTCCACGAAGGTGTCGGCCAACTCGTCGCGCCATACGAACCAACTCCATAGGGGGTGGGTACCCGGACGGTGCCGGCCGACCAACACCCACTTCGCGGCCACGGTCACCAGGGCGGCCACGAGGCCGGCCACGGCGAGTAGCGGGGCGGAGAGCAGGAACGCCCAGAGCAGGCCGGCCGGCCGATCCAGCAGCCAGGCCAGCGTGATCGCCACGGAGGCCGCGAGCCCGGCGCTGACGGCGACCGGGACGATCCGGCACAGCTCGACCAGCGCGCGGTAGACCTTGAGTCGGGTGGGCGGGTCGTAGGTGCGACCGGAGTCCGCCTCCTGAGCGGTACGCCGCAGCGGCGCAGGCGGGCTGCCGAGGTAGGACTCCCCGGCGTGGACCGACTTGCGCCGGGGGGCGGCGGACAACACCGCCACCAGGGAGGCCTTGGGCACCCGGCGACCCGGGGCGGCCATGCCGGAGTTGCCGACGAACGCGCGCTTGCCGATCTTGACCCGCTCGACCCGCAGCCAGCCTCCGCCCAGTTCGTAGCCGCCGATCAGGGTGTCGTCGGCGAGGAAGGACTGGTCGTTGATCTGCGTGAGGCTCGGGACCATGAGCACCGTGGACGCCTCGACGTCCGTGCCGACCCGCGCGCCGAGCAGCCGCAGCCAGGTGGGCGTGAGGCTGGAGGCGTACAGCGGGAACAGCCAGCTCCGGGCGTCGTCCAGCACCCGCACCGTGGTCCACACCGCCACCGCGGCCCGGCTCCGCACGGGGTGGAAGCCGGGCTTGACCGCGAGGCCAGCCACCCGCACCACCACCCAGATGAGCAGGGCGAGCACCACCATTCCGATCAACACCGCGAGGGGGAGCCAGGCCAGCAGCGCGAAGAGATCGCCGTACGACGTCGGGGCATCGCTCGCCAGCAGCGGGACGGCCGCGCCCGCGAGCACCGCGGCGATCGGCAGGCAGGACAGGAACACCGCGATCGCGGCGTACGCCACCGTCCAGGCGCGAGTGTGCGAGGGGCGGTCGTCCCACGGTCCGCGGGCCCGCTTCTGGACCCGGACCGCAGGCGAGCCGGACCAGAACTCGCCGTCGGGCACCACGCCGAAGACCGCCGACCCTGGCGCTACGTCGGCGTCTTTCCCGACGTCCGCACCGGGGCAGAGCATGCTGCGCGCGCCGACCCGGGCCCGAGCGCCGACCCGGACCGGGCCGAGGTGCACCACGTCGCCGTCGACCCAGAAGCCGCTCAGGTCGACCTCGGGCTCGATGGCCGCGCCCGAGCCGAGCCGGAGCATGCCGGTCACGGGCGGCAGCGAGTGCAGGTCCACGTCGCGACCGACCTGCGCACCCAGGAGTCGGGCGAACCAGGTCATGTACGGCGCGCCCGCGCCTCCCGTCGCGCCCAGCTCGGCGACCACCCGTTGCGCGAGCCAGAGCCGCAGGTGCACCTTCCCGCCGCGCGGATGGTCGCCCGCCTCGACGTTCGCCAGCAGCGCCCGAGCAGCGGCCGCCGCCAGCAGCATCCGCCCGGGGGGCGTGACGAAGACCAGCCAGCCGACACCCAGCAGCCACCAGGGCGGCTGGGGGAGCAGCGTCCAGCCCAGGCCGTCGGCGAGCAACCGGGAGCCGATCCCGACCCAGACCAGCCAGTACGGCGCGGCGAGAGCCCGGAGCAGCAGGGTCGAGACCACCTGGCCGGTCTGGGTCTTCACCGGCGTCGGCGGCACGGTGCGATCGGAGGCCGGGCCGGCGTCGTCGAGCTGATCGAGGTACGCCGCGAGGGTGCCCAACGTCGGGCGCTCGTAGATGTCGCCGACCACGACCTCGGGGAAGCGGGTGCGCAGCCGCGAGACCATCTGCGCGGCGGTGAGGCTGCCGCCGCCGAGGTCGAAGAAGTCGTCGGCCGGCTCGCGAACCTCGGCGCCGAGCACGTCCAGCCACAGCTCGGCGACCCAGGCCATGGTGCCGGTCAGCCCCTGCGAGGCGGTCTCGCCCGTTCGCTTCGGCAGCGGCCAGGGCAGCGCGTCGCGGTCGACCTTCCCCGACGTCCGGGTGGGCAACGTGTCGACCTCGGCGAGCCGCGGCACCAGCGCCGCGGGCAGGGAGTGCCGGAGGAGCTCCTTGGCCTGGGCGTGGTCGAAGGTGTCGTCGGTGGCGACGTAGCCCACGAGGAGCTGGTTGCCGGCGCTGCTGCGGCGTACGGCGGCCGCGGCCCCGACCACGCCGGGCACCGAGAGCAGGGCGGAGTCGATCTCCCCGAGCTCGATGCGTCGTCCGCCCAGCTTCACCTGGTCGTCGGCTCGGCCGCCGAAGACCAGCCCGGCGGGGTCGTTGACCACCAGGTCGCCGCTGCGGTAGGCGCGCTCCCACCCCAGGCTCGGCATCGGCGCGTACTTCTCGGCGTCCTTGGCCGGGTCGAGGTAGCGGGCCAGCCCGACGCCACCGATGATCAGCTCGCCGGTCGCGCCCTCCGGCACTGGTTCTCCGGCGGCGTCGACCACCGCGAGGTCCCAGCCGTCGAGGGGGAGCCCGATCCGCACCGGCGGCTCACCGGTCAGCAGCGCCCCGCACGCCACCACGGTGGCCTCGGTGGGGCCGTAGGTGTTCCAGACCTCGCGGTGGGGTGCGATCAGCCGGGCGGCCAGCTCGGGTGGACAGGCCTCGCCACCCATGATGAGCAGCCGTACGTCGGCCAGCGACTCCGGCGGCCAGAGCGCGACCAGCGTGGGGACGGTCGAGACGACGTTGACGTCGTTCGCGACCAGCCATGGGCCCACGTCGATGCCGCTCTTGACCAGCGCCCGCGGTGCCGGGACCAGGCACGCGCCGTACCGCCAGGCGAGCCACATCTCCTCGCAGCTGGCGTCGAAGGCGACCGAGAGCCCGGCCATCACCCGGTCACCGACACCGAGGGGCTCGTCCTGGAGGAACAGCCGCGACTCGGCGTCCACGAAGGCCGCCGCGTTGCGGTGCGTGACCGCGACACCCTTCGGGGTGCCGGTCGACCCCGAGGTGAAGATCACCCATGCGTCGTCGCCGAGTCCGGGCTCCTCCGGCTCGCGCGGCTCGGTCTCGCGGCCCAGCTCCTCGAGCCGGAGGACGACGGTCTGGTCGTTGCCCACGATCGCGGCGACTTCCGCCTCGCCGAAGACCAGCCGGGCGCGCTCGTCGGGGTCGTCCACGTCCACGGGCACGTAGGCAGCGCCGGCGAGCAGGATGCCGAGGATCGCGACGTACAGGTCGGTCGTACCGCTGTTGACCCGGATCCCGACCTTGTCGCCGAGGCCGACCCCGTGCGCGTTGAGTTCGCGCGCCAGCTCCTCGGCCGCCTCGGCGAGTTCGGCGTAGGTCAGGACGCCGTTGGCTGCGTCCACTGCGGGCTCGTCGCCGGCCTGCTCGACCGTGGCCCGGAAGATGTCGACCAGGGTGCGCGGGGCGGGGGCGAGGTCGCCGCGGCGCAGTGGGTCCACTGTGCGGATGGTGCGGCATCGAGGTGAACAGCAGGTGACCGTCCCGTTCACCGAGCGGCCGTAGGTTGGCCCTGTGCTGCAGGACGTGCGGGAGTACATCGACCGGCTCCAGATCGACGGGTACACCATCGGTGATGACCACGACGACGATCCGGTGCTGATCGACCCGCAGGGCCGGGCGGTCGATACCTGGCGGGAGAACTACCCGTACGACGAGCGGATGCCGCGCGAGGAGTACGACGAGGTGAAGTACCTCCTCCAGGTCGAGTTGCTGAAGTTCCAGGCGTGGGCGGTCGACACCGAGACCAAGCACGTCCTGCTCTTCGAGGGCCGGGACGCCGCCGGGAAGGGCGGCACCATCAAGCGATTCATGGAGCACCTCAACCCGCGGTACGCCCGCACGGTGGCGCTGAGCAAGCCCAGCGACCGCGAGCAGAACCAGTGGTACTTCCAGCGCTACGTGCAGTACCTCCCCACGGCCGGCGAGATGGTCCTCTTCGACCGGTCCTGGTACAACCGCGCCGGCGTCGAGCGGGTGATGGGCTTCGCGCCGCCGCCGGAGTACGAGCGGTTCATGGCTCAGGCGCCGCTGTTCGAGCGGATGCTGGTAGACAGCGGCATCTCGCTCACGAAGTTCTGGTTCTCGGTGACCCAGGCCGAGCAGCGCACCCGCTTCATCATCCGGCAGGTGGACCCGGTGCGGCAGTGGAAGCTCTCGCCGATCGACCTCGAGTCCCTCGACAAGTGGGACGACTACACCGAGGCGAAGGAGAACATGTTCCGGCGTACCGACACCGAGTGGGCGCCGTGGACCACGATCAAGAGCAACGACAAGAAGCGGGCCCGCGTCAACGCCATGCGCGCCTTCTTGAGCCGTGTCGACTACGAGGGCAAGGACCCCGAGGTGGTCGGCGTCCCCGACCCGAAGATCGTCCAGCGCGGCATCGACGCGGTCGGCGACTGACGCCGAGTCGGCGTTACTGACGTGCAGTAGCGCCGACTCGGCATCGTCGGGTGCACTTGCTCACCCTCCACGGGTGACGCGGGGCGGTCACGCGTCGGTGAGGCTGAGGCATTCCCCCAACGGGCTCGGCGAGGTGAGAGACGTCCATGGCGAAGGCTGCCTACGAGATCAGGCTCCTCGGTGAGGTGCCGCCTGGGCTGCTCGACGACTTCGACGGAGTGGTCGTCTCCGTCGAGCCACCGCGGACCACGGTGCGCGTCGACGTGGCCGACGAAGCCGCCCTCCAGGGCATCCTGGACGCGATCTTCCGTAGCGGTGTCGTGATGGAGGAGCTTCGCCGCGAGCACCAGACCACCGATCGGTAGCCGAAGTCGCCGGGGTAGACAATCAGCTGAGCTCGGAGCCCGCGGTCTCGGGGAGTCGGTAGACCGCGACCAGCGCGAGGGCCGCCACGATCGCGGCGTACACGCCGGGGAGGGCGTCGACTCCGGTCGCCCTGATCAAGATCTGGTCGACCAGGGGTCCGGTCCCGCCGAGGAGTGCGGTCCCGAGCCCGGCGGTCAGTGCGAGGCCGGTGGCCCGCAGTCGGGTCGGGAACTGCTCGGCCAGCGTCGCCACCGACAGCACGCCGCCTACGCCCACTCCCACGAGGGTCTGCGCGGCGGCCATGGCGAGCAGGGAGCCACTCCCGGCAAGGAGCCACAGCGGTACGGCGGCCACGGCCAGCAGGGCCGCGGACGAGAGCACGACCGGGCGCCGGCCGCGCAGGTCGGACCAGCGGCCGAGGCACACCGCGCTCAAGGCTGCGACCACGAGGCCGCCCACCGAGGTCAGCAGTGCGGCGTCCAGGCTGCGAGAGGTCGTGTCGACCAGGTGGTTGGGGAGGAAGACGAACCAGGTGTTGAACGCCAGCGAGCCCGCGCCGACCAGCACGAAACCGGCCCGTACGGCCGGCCCACGCTGGCGCCAGAGATCGCCGACCGGGGCCGAGGGTCGCGGGGTGTCCGAGGCGGTGAACAGCGGTGGATCGACCAGTCGGCGCACGTACACGCCGATCAGTCCGAGGGGCAGGGCGAGGACGAAGGCGAGCCGCCACCAGCCCGACTCGCCGTCCTCGGCGGAGGTCGCCCACAGGATCAGGCCGCCGACCCCGAAGCCGAGCGCGATCCCTAGGCACAGGGTCGCGGTGTGCCAGGACGCGACGAAGCCGCGGCGGCCGCGGTCGGCGTGTTCGGCGATGAAGACCGCCGCCAAGCCGAGTTCCCCTCCTGCGGCGAGCCCCTGCGCGGCGCGCAGGAGTACGACGAGCACGCCGGCGGCCACGCCGATTCGGGCTTCCCCGGGCAGGAGGCCGATCGCTGCCGTCGCTCCGCTCATGACGAGGACCACCGACGCAAGGACGCCGGTGCGTCCGCGGGCGTCCCCCCGGCGGCCGGCGTACACCGCCCCGATCGGCCGGGCCAGGAAGGCGGTGGCGTAGACGGCGAACGCCGCCAGGAGCAGGTCGACGCCCGCTTCCGACGGGAAGAAGACCGGTACCAGCACGATGCCCAGCGCGCCGAAGATCGCGAAGTCGTACCACTCGACGACGTTGCCGACACAGGCGGCCATGAGGGCGCGGCGTGAAGAGGCGCTGGGCGCGGCGGCGTCGGCGCCGGACATTCGGACGGTGATGGGAACAAGAAGCCCTATGCTTCGCGATGTTGTCAAGCCGACCACGGGGGCGGGCGGTGACCATGTATCGCAGCAGGGCCGAGGGTGGTGTCGACGGTGCCGTGCTGCCTCGACGCCCCCCGGTCGACGCTTTTCTCGAGGCGAAGCTCCACTGGCCTCGCGAGCGCGACGGTTGGGTGGACCGGGCCCGCCTGCTCGACGCGTTCGATGCCTCCACTCGCCGTCCGGTCAGCCTGGTCGCGGCACCCGCGGGCTACGGCAAGACGACGCTGGCCGCGCAGTGGCTCGCCCACCGCCGTGGCGAGCGGATCGCGGCCTGGGTCTCGCTGGACGCCGCCGACAACGACCCGGGCCGGCTGTGGACCCATATCGTGACCGCGCTCGAGCGGGCCGGCAGCCCGCTCGCCTCCGACGCGGGCGCGCACGTCTCGGGCCGGAGCAGTGACCTCGCTGACGGCGTACTGCCCCAGCTGGTCAACGCGATGGCGGCCGCGCCCACAGACGTCGTCTTGATCCTCGACGACTTCCACTACCTGCAGTCCGCCGCGTGCCGCGAGCAGGTCATGTTCCTGATCGAGAACCTCCCCGACCGCGGCCATCTGGTGATCCTGTCCCGGTCCGACCC
The DNA here is from genome assembly GCA_003519585.1 of Nocardioides sp. GTDB lineage: Bacteria > Actinomycetota > Actinomycetes > Propionibacteriales > Nocardioidaceae > Nocardioides. The sequence continues at coordinate 9,457 of DOWL01000099.1, forward strand.
CGGGCTCCGCCTGGGCAGGCTGCGGGCGTCGGGGATGCTGGGCGAGATCCGCGCCGAGCAGCTCCGGTTCACCGCCTCGGAGGCGGGCGCGCTGATGACCGCCGAGCAGGTCCACCTGTCCGAGCCGGGGCTGGCCGCGCTCGTCGACCGCACGGAGGGGTGGCCGGCCGGCGTCTACCTGGCCAGCCTGTCCCTCTCGGGCCGCCCAGACCCCGACGAGCTGGTGCGCAACGGCGCCGGCAACGATCGCTTCGTCACCAGCTACTTCTCCGAGGAGGTCCTCAGCCAGCACTCCGAGCAGCTGCGTGACTTCATCATCACCATGTCGGTCCTCGACCGGTTCTGCGCGCCGCTGTGCGACGCGGTCGCCGAGGGCACCGGTTCGGCCCAGCTGCTGGCCGAGCTGGAGGCCGGCAACCTGTTCCTGGTCCCTCTCGACGGCGAGGGACGCTGGTTCCGCTTCCACCACCTCTTCGCCGCCGTGGCGCGCAGCGAGCTCGACGTCCGGCACGGTGATCTGGTGCCGCTCCTGCACGAGCGCGCGGCCCGCTGGTACCGCGCCAACGGCCACGTCGACGAGGCGATCATCCACCTGCGCAGTGCCGGACAGCGCCGCGAGGCCGCCGAACTTGTCGCGGCCAACTGGATGACCTTCGTCGACGCCGGTCGAGCCCCGACCGTGGCGGCCTGGCTCCAGTCCCTCGGTCGGGACGGCGACGACTTCGTCCCCGCCGAGGCGGTCACGGCCGCCTGGATGGCGGCGGTGTTCGGCGACGAGGCGGGCCTGGCTCGGCACGTGCACTCGCTCGAGGGGTACGCCGAGCACGGGCCGCTGCCGGACGGGTCCCATTCGGTCGGGTCGGCACTGTCGCTCATCGAGACCGTCTTCGGGTACGGCGGGCCGCTGTCGATGCGGGCCGCAGCCGAGCGCGCGGTGGCGACCGAGACCGATGGACTGACGCCGTTCTACGCGATGGCACACATGGGCTTCGGGCATGCGGCTTTCATCAGCGGCGAGCTCAACCGGGCGGTCGAGCACCTGGAGAAGGTGCGCATGTCCGAGGCATCCCCCGACATCATCAAGGTGATGGCTCTGTCCCTCTACTCACTGGCCGAGGGCGAGCTCGGGCGGCTGGAGCGCAGCCGGGAGCTGGCTGAGAGCGCCTTGGAGATCGTCGAGAGCAACCAGCTCCAGGTGATGCCGCAGGCTGCTGCGGCGTTCGCGGCGCTGGGCCAGGTCCAGGCGGCGTTCGGCAAGGTCGACGATGCGATGGACACCCTCGAGCAGGGGCTCGCGATCCGGCGGCGCTATCCCATCGGGTTCTGGGGGCCGCTTCACCACGTGATGGTGATGGCGCGGGTCGCGGTCCAGGCCGAGCGGGTGCCGCTGGCCCAGGAGTTGCTCAGCGATCTGGCCGCTCGGATGTCCCGGTTCCCGGATGGCATGTCCACGATGCGGGCCCGGCAGGCCGCGATCGAGGCGGCGTTGCGCGAACAGCTCGCCGCGCAGGCTCCTGAGGAGGAGCTCACCACCCGCGAACTCGACATCCTTCAGCTGCTGCAGGGCTCACTCAGCATCCGCGAGATCGGCGACGAGCTGCGCCTCTCGCCCAACACCGTCAAGAGCCACGCCAAGGCGCTTTACCGCAAGCTGGGCGCCCATTCGCGTGACGAGGCCGTCGCCACGGCGCGTCGCAACCAGCTGATCTAGACCAGCAGGGGTGGGTAGCGACATCACCCGGGGTGAGACGGCGGGTGGGTGGGGTGGGTTCACCCCTTCGGGTGGTCAGCTAGGTGCGCATCTGACGCCTAGCACCT
>DOWL01000145.1:0-2879 GCA_003519585.1 Nocardioides sp.
GTTGAAAATATCGCCGCTTCCCTCTCCGCCCATCCGCAGTTTGAATCGCTGAGCGAAGCCGGAACGTTCGCCGTGATCGTCTCCCTGGGATCCAACGAAACTATCTCGACAAGGCTCGAGAACGTCGCGACGCTACCGACGTTCCAGCGGGACCCGGGATCCGGTGCCGTCATCTTCAGGGCCCCAATGGTCGGCACCCTAGACCTCGACCGGCGCGGCAGGGCTCCCTAGGCACGTCGACGCGACCCACGATCAGGCTAGTTACGTCGATGCCTCTACTTGCGTACAAACGTGAGCATCGTGCTCGTTGCACGGCGGTTCGGCGTCCGGCGTCGTCCTACGATGAGCCTCGTCCCTGCGGACGTATTCACGTATCCAGGGCCGGTCGGGACCAGTACGCGCATTCCTCCGGCGCACGTGAAACGCGGGTGCTCAACCTGGCGGTGCACGCAACCGACTTAGCAGACAGGTTCGAAAGACACCTTAGGCAAGATCACAGCTGGACGACCTGCTCCGACCTAGTCCGACGAAGGTCTGTCATTATCTGGGCCGGACTCCAGGGCCTCCAGTTCAATGCGCAGTTCCAGGACCTGCGCGACCACCTCGGGCCCAGCGGTGACCCGCACGCGCTGCTCGGGGTCGACATTGACTAGGCCAACTCGCTCAAGCGTGTCAAGGCTTGAAAAGAATTCGTCATCGCTAGCTGCAGAACCACGCGCGTGAAGAAGGGGTACGCCGTCCGGACCACGATTTGAGACCGAAAGGAGCAAGCCGACGGCAGGCCGAGGGAGTCTGCCAACAAGTCGCAACATGTTGCGGTTTCGATCCTCGGCGTATGACTCAATCGCCTCCAAGAGTTCTGCCTCGCCATGCAGACCCCACAGGTATTCGCCGATCGTCTGGAGCTCGTATGGCGAGCCCCCAGCCGCTTGCGCCGCCGCCTCGACTACCCGGTTGGACCACGTGACACCCGCAAGAGCCGCTGTGTCGCGGAGAAGCCGACAAGAATCTTCAGGCTCAAGGAGATCGAGTTCTATGGCGTTAAACATGCGAGGGGCGATGGTCATCATTGTGTTCAATACCAGCTTGTCGTACGCCGACGTCAATCCAGCCGCAATCACCTGAACTATGGACTCGTTGTCTCGTACGAGAGAGTAGACCAAGGCTTCGGCTGAATCCGCGTCGAGAGCGTGGACCTCGTCAAGTACGAGCAGAGCCGGCGCATCGAGTTCGCGAGCCAGAGTGTCGAGCTCAAGCAGCGCTGCGGCGAGGGCGGAAGTTGCCGGGCTCTCAGCACGTTCAACGTACTCGGTCCAAGGCGTCGTGATCCTTATTGGCACCCTGCGTACTACCTGAGTCGCCTTGGCGACGATCGATCTCGCAGCGCGAAGTCGATTGACCGCATCGGATATTGCGGCACCTAGACCGGCAGCGGCAGCCGTGGGTCCGGAAACGGTAACGCGGACGACCGGCCGGCCATCCTGCGCCGCCGCCTGCGACACCCATTCGAGGAGCGCCGACTTGCCCAAACCAGTCGACCCGATTAGCAAGTCACATCGGCCGACGAGGGGAGCATGGTTGGTGTACAGCGATTGCAGTCGCGTCTGGATCAGATCTCTTCCCACCCACGTCCGCGGGATAGCGCCGGGGTGCGATCGGAGCGGGCATGCCGCAGTGGATTGCACGTGCCCACGGTAGAGCCTGTTACCGACCGAAGTGGGGTCCACTGCCACCGCGTGCGTCAAACCGGCCGCCCAAGACGGGCGTACGTCGCGGCGTCGACGCTGCGGTCGCACGGGGTCGCAGCGCTCATCCGGATCCGCAGCGCCTCGTGCGGCGGCTGTCCATCTCAACCAAGGCCGTGCAAGGCCAGACACCGACCTCCCTACCGAATCGTCCAACCCCCATCAGCCACAAACGCCGCGCCATGCGAGAACGAGGAGTCCTCGCTAGCCAAGAACAACGCCAGCCGAGCCAGCTCCTCAGGCTGGGCGTAGCGGCCGGCGGGGACGCTGTTGACGGAGTCCATGACGGCAGCCTCGCCGGCGGCGAAGAGTTCTTTGGTCATGCCGGTCTCGACGGCGCCGGGGCAGATGCAGTTGACGCGGATGCCTTGCTGGCCGTAGTCGAAGGCGAGCTGGCGAGTGAGGCCGAGGACGCCGTGTTTGGAGGCGGTGTACGCCGTACCGCCGCCACCGGCGACGAGGCCCGCGATCGAGCAGGTGTTGACGATGGTGCCGCCGCCGGCAGCGAGCATGGAGGGCAGTAGGGCACGGGTGACCCGGTAGACGCCGGTGAGGTTGACGCCGATGATCCGGTCCCAGAGGTCCTCGTCGGTCTCCAGGATGGGTGCGTAGTCGTCGAGGATGCCGGCGTTGTTCATCAGCACGGTGACCTCGCCGGCCAGTTCGACCGTGCGGGCGGCGGCTGCCTCGACCGAGTCGCGTGCAGAGACGTTGGCTTCCACCGCGTACGCCGTACCGCCGTCGTTCTCGATGTCCTTGACGGCGACGGCCAGAGCCTCGGCGTCGAGGTCCCAGAGGACGACGGTCGCCCCCTCGTCGGCGAAGGCCTTCGCTGAGGCCAGGCCGATTCCGGAGGCGCCCCCGGTGACCACGGCCGTACGTCCGTCCAGCTTGCCCATCGTTGAGTGCCTCTCGAGTAGAAGGAGGGTGCGGTCAGGAGCGCGCGAGGCGCCCGCGGACCAGGTGTCGCACCCGCGCGATCGACTCGCCCGAGCTGAGCAGCGCCAGGAGCGTGAGCACGCCGGCGAAGACGAAGCTGGTGCCGTCGTCGAGCGCGAGCACGGCGACCAGGCTCTGGGAGAGCACCAGGATGCCCGCGCCGATCGCGGTGCCGACGAGCGAGCCGTGGCCGCC
>DOWL01000145.1:3021-4887 GCA_003519585.1 Nocardioides sp.
CCGCCGGAGAGCGCGGCACCACCCAGGACCGGTGCGGCGATGGCGAGCAGCGTGTAAGAGTTGCCCGCGTTGGGGTCGCCGAGCCCGATCTGGGCCGCGAGGATGACGCCGGCGATACCGGCCACGCCGGCGCAGATGACGTAGCAGAGCGCCCTGGTCCGGCCGGCCGCGATGCCGAGCCGAGTGGCGTACTGCCCGTTCAGGCCGACCGCGCGGGTCCGCAGGCCGGCACCCGTACGCCGGAACCACGCGTCGACAATGATCAGGATGACGATCAGCACGATCAGCGACACCGGGATCGGGCCGACCTTCTTGAGCATCAGCTTCTCGGCCAGCGCGAACGAGATCAGCCCTTCGGCGGTCGGCCGCAACATGTACGCGATGCCGGAGACGACGCCCAGCGTGGCGATCGTGGCGATGACCGGCGAGATGCCGACCTTCTCGACCAGCACGGCGTTGACGCCGCCGACGGCGATGCCGAGCACCACGGAGATGGCGAGACCGATGAACAGCACCTTCGCGGCGCCGCCCTCCGAGGCCCACTCCGACATCAGGATCAGCGACAGCGTCATCACCGCGCCCACCGAGACGTCGATACCGCCGACCAGGAGCACGAAGTACTGCGCCGCCGCCACAGCGACGAGCGGCAGCGCCAGGAGTGCGACGTTGTAGATGCCGGGCTCGGTGAGGAACGTGTCGTTCTTGGAGTTCGCGAACAGCGCGAGGCCGATCATCAAGACCACCAGCGCGGCCAGTCGGATGCCGTCGGCGCTGACCTTGCGACGAAGCCACGAACGCCGCCGGACCGGCGTCGCGGTCTCGCTGATCGCGGCGGCGACGTCCTCGCCGACCACCTCGGCGTCCGCGGCGAGCTCGTGCTCGACGGCGAACGCCCCGACGATTGACTCCTCCGTCGCACCCACGCCGGCCAGTTCGCTGGTGACCTTCCCGCGGCTCATCACGACGATCCGGTCGCAGAGACCGGCGAGTTCGGAAGCGTCCGAGCTGACCACGACCACGGCGCTGCCGCTGTCGGCGATGGCGCGGAGGAAGCGGTAGATGTCGAGCCGGGAGCGTACGTCGACACCCTGGGTGGGTTCGTCGATGAGCACGACCTTGGGCTGCATCGCGAGCACTCTGGCCAGGGCGACCTTCTGCTGGTTTCCGCCGGAGAGCTCCGTCGGGAGCTGGCCCGGGTGGCCGATGCGGATCCGGTAGCGGTCGATGGCGCCGTCGACGAACCGGCGCTCCTTCCCCACCCGCATGACTCCCGCGGACGAGAGGTCGTCGAGGACACCGAGCCCGATGTTGTCGCCGACGGTGAGGCCGCCGAACAGGGACTCCGTCTTCCGGTTCGAGCTCAGGTAGACCACGCCCTGGTCGACGGCACTGCCGTACGAGCGAAGCCGCTTGCCGGCGACTTCGACCGTGCCGCCGTTGTCGCCGATCGCGGCCAACCCCTTGAGCAGCGGAAGCTGGCCGTTGCTTTCGGCTCCGGCGATGCCGACGATCTGGCCAGCGTGCAGGTCGAGGTCGACCGGCCCGTAGCCGAGCCCTTCGAGACCACGAGCCGCCATCACCGTCTCGGTCTCCTCGCCGGCGTACCGGTCGGGGAACTCCAGGTCGACCCGGGTGCCGGCCATCAACTCGACCAGCTTCTGGGGCGTGACCTCCCCGGCGTCGTAGGTGCCTTGGAAGAGGCCGTCGCGCAGCACGGTGACCCGGTGCGCGACCCGCATCACCTCCGAGAGCCGATGGGTGACGAACAGTACGGCGCTGCCGCTGGCGGCGACCCGACGCATCAGCTCCAGGACGATGTCGACGCCGTGCGAGTCGAGTGCGGAGGTGGCCTCGTCGAGGATGAGG
>DOWL01000145.1:4984-5368 GCA_003519585.1 Nocardioides sp.
AGGTGGCCTCGTCGAGGATGAGGACCTTCGGCTCCGCCGCGACGGCACGGACGATCTCGACCAGCTGCCGGTCACCGGGCGGCAGGGCGGAAGCTCGGAGCGTGGTGTCGATGTCGAAGCCGTAGGAGTTGAGCAGCTCCTGCGCCCACGCCTCCATCCGGCCGAACCGCGGGCGGTGCGCCGGGTCGGTGCCGAGGAAGAGGTTCTGCGCCACGGTCAGCTCACCGATGAGCGAGCCGTCCTGGAAGACCGTGATCGCACCGTGCCGCTGCGAGACCGCGGGGCGGGCCGAGGTCACCACCTCACCGGCGATGACCAGCTCGCCCTGGTCGCGCACCACCGTGCCGCTCACGATGCCCACCAGCGTGGACTTGCCCGAGCCGT
>DOWL01000145.1:5446-5722 GCA_003519585.1 Nocardioides sp.
AGCGTGGACTTGCCCGAGCCGTTCTCACCTACGAGTGCGTGGATCTCCCCTGTCGCGAGGCTCAGGCTGACGTCCTCGAGGGCCTGGACCGCTGCGTACCGCTTGGAGAGTCCGGTCGCCGCCAGCAGCGGGGCACTCGCGGACCCGACCGTCTCGCGGGCGCGGACGGCGGCGGGAGTGGAGTCGGGCACGGTCGGCACCTCTTCGGCGTCGGGGTGGTTCGTGGCTGGTTCGTGGCTGGGAGTGGCCCGGCCGGGGGTGGGGTCGACCCACCCC
>DOWL01000145.1:5843-7578 GCA_003519585.1 Nocardioides sp.
CCCCCGGCTGGGTTCTGCGGGCTCAGCCCTCGCTGAGCATCTGGGTCATCACGTCGTCAGGGACGAGCGCGCTGGGCCCTGGGTAGTCGTCGGGACGATCCGGCAGGTAGTAGCCCTTCTCGGCCTTGACGAAGGGCCGCGGGACGATGATCACCGGCTCGACCTCGGTGCCGTTGAGGAGCTGGTCCATGACCGCGGTGAGCGAGGCCCGGCTCTCCCAGGTGAGGGCGCTGGTGTGGTACAGCGGCCACTCCTGCGGCGTGCCCAGGTCCTCTTCCCAGACCTTGGCCATGCCGTTGTTCGAGGTCCAGGTGATGATCGCCGGAACCTGCTTGCCACCCTTGCGGTACGCCTCGACGACCTGCGGGATCGGGTCCGCGTAGTCGTAGAAGATGGCGCCGTAGTCGGTGCCGGAGCTCACCAGCGCCGAGCCGGCGTCGAACGCCCCGGCCAGCGTCCAGTCGGTGTCGACGGACTGACCGATCGAGGTGCCGTCGGGCAGGGTGTCGATCAGACACTTGTTCCACGCCGCGCCCTGCGGGTTGCCCGGGGTGCCGTTGAGGATGGCGAGCTCACCGGTGAGGCCGAGGTCCTCCGTGGCGACCTTGCCCATCTCCTCGCCCATCGCGCACACGTCGCCCGTGACCTGGTTGGACAGCGAGTCGGGCGGCGCGTCGGGGGTCGGACCGACGTACGTCGACACCTTGGCACCGGCGGCCTGCGCGGCCTGGAACGCCGGGAGCGCGGCGGCGCCGAAGTCGTTGTAGCTGACGATCGCGGTGGCGCCCTGGGAGGAGAGACTCCGGACGTTGGAGAGGAACGTCGGCAGGTCGGCGTTGGCGTCGGTGAAGATGATCTTCCCGATCTCCGGGTAGGTCATCGCCTGCAGGATGATCTCCATCTTGGCGACCTTGCGCCACAGGTTGCCGCCGAAGCCGTCGGCGATGCCGAGCGTGATGTCGCCGTCCCCGACGTCACACGTCGTGGCCTGCCAGCACTCGAACGCCTTGTCCTTCTGCTCCTGGGTCAGCTCGATCGCCGAACGCTTCAACGCCTCCTGGACCACGGGGTCGAGGCTGTCGAGGGCGATGTCGGTCGTGCCGAACGCGAGGTTCGCCATCTCCTGCGCCTGCTCGTCGGTGATCGAGTCGAGGGCCGAGGTGTCGCTGTCCGAGCCGCCGCTGCTACCGCTACCTCCTCCCCCGGCGCTCGAGTCGTCGGACCCGCAGGCGGTGACCACGAGCAGCGTCGCGGCAAGACCGGCGACCAGCGCTGATCTCCTGCGACCCAGGCCGCCGCGGCGGCGCATCAGGTTGCCCATTGAATTACTCCTGGTTCTCTTGGTTCACGGCCTGGTCCGGGACGGACCGACCACTGGAGGTGCTGCCGTCGCGCCGCGCGAGCCTCGACCAGCGCAGGCTCTTGGACGCGACGACGAGGGTGAGCCCGACCCCGAGGACGAGGCCCTGGAAGGCGAGCGACACTCCGGAGGAGTAGCCGCGCACCCGGAGGATGTGCTCGAGCACGACGAGGAACACCGCGCCGAGCGCCGTCGCCGCGGGCCGGACGCGACCACCCGAAAGGGCCGCACCGCCGAGTACCACGGCGACGATCGGGGTCAGCAGGTACGGCTGTCCCAAGGTGAGGTCGGGCGTGGCGATCCGGCCCGCGAGCAGGACGGCGCCCACGCCGACGATGAGGCTGCCGACCATCCAGGCGGTGATCCGCTGGCGGG
>DOWL01000145.1:7677-11253 GCA_003519585.1 Nocardioides sp.
GATCCGCTGGCGGGCCGCGGCCAGGCCGCTGTTCTCAGCGGCCGGTCGGGCGACGCTGCTGGCGGCGAGCCGTCGCCCCGAGGTGTGGAACTTCATCCAGAGCGCGATGAGCGCCGCCACCGCGATGGCGAGGATCAGGATGATGCTGATGTTGCCGACCGAACTGCGGGCGAAGTCCGACAGGTCGGACGGCACCGTCGAGATCGACAGCACCGGTCCGCGGTAGATGCGGGTGACGCCGGCGATGAGCTGGCCGGTCGCCAGCGTGACGACCAGCGCGTCGAGCCGGGTCACCTCCACGAGCAGCCCGTTGACCAGGCCGATGCCGATGCAGACGACCAGCGCCATCGCGACCGCGGCCAGCAGTGCGCCGTTGTCGCCGTTCGCCTCCTTCAGCACGATCGCGCCGACCAGGGTCGTCGTCGACGGGATGCTCAGGTCGATGCCACCGGTCCCGATGATGAACGCCTGACCCAGCGCCATCAGGATCATCACGCCGATGGTCGGGGTGAGCGTCGAGAGGCTGGCCCGGCTGAAGATGTGCACGTCGAGGATCAGCAGGCCGACGAGCACGAGCGCGACGTTGGCGAGCAGGATGCCTTGACCGGGGATGCGGAACGGCTTGCGGTGAGAGAGGCCGCTCTCGACGGCCGGCTCGGCGACGAGCGTCACCGGCTCCCTCCCTTCGGTCTCACCGGCGCGTGACTGGTGTCACACACGGGCCGGAACGTGTTGAAACGTAGGAACCCGGGGGTCTCGGAGCGCGTGTCAGTTTGAGACATGAGTCAGTGGGACGCAGGTCAGCGGCCCAGCACCGAGGTGCGCAGCTTGGCCAGGGCGTCGAGGTTCTCCAGCATCTGCGCGGGGTTCTCTCCCCCGAGGAAGAAGTTGATGTGCGACACCCCGTTGCGGAGGTACGCCTCCAGCTCGGCCTCGTCGCAGCTGCCCGGAGCCACACCGACCGGGACCGAGTCCGGGTCGCGGCCGGCATCGGCGAGCAGCTCCCGGAACCGCGGGATCGACTCCTCGAGCAGCGGGTCGGCCATCGGTGGCGTCGGGTACCACACGTCGGCCCACTCGGCGGCGTGGCGCATCGTCACGGGTCCGGAGCCGCCCAGGTAGACCTTCGGACCACCCTCCTGCACGGGTTTGGGCCAGCACCAGCTCGGCGGCAGTGAGACCAGTTCGCCGTCGTAGCTCGCGATGTCCTGAGTCCACATCTCGCGCATCAGCGCCACCTGTTCGCGCACCTTGCGATGCCGGGTCGACCAGTCGACGCCGTGGGTGAGGTACTCGTCCTTGTTCCATCCGAAGCCGACTCCGAAGGTGAAGCGACCGCCGCTGAGCCGGTCCACCGACGCGACGAGCTTTGCGGTGTGTACGGCGTCCCGGAGGGCGAGCAGCGCGATACCGGTGCCGACCTCCAGGGTCGAGGTGGCCGCGGCCGCGAAGGAGCACGAGATGAACGGGTCGTAGGTGCGCTTGTAGAAGTCGGGCAGCACCCCGCCGCCGTACGAGTCGGGGTAGTCGGTCTCGCGCGACACCGGGATGTGGCTGTGCTCGGGGAAGAACATGCTGTCGAAGCCACGCTGCTCGATCTCCAGCGCGAGCGGGCCCGGGTCGAGGTCGAGATCGGTTGCGAAGACGTAGACGCCCACCTTCATGCGGGAACCTCCCTGGTCGCCGCCGGCGGACCACCCGTCGGCTGGCCGCGAAGGTAGGACCGTCGGGGAGCGGCCCCTTGTGTCAGTTCGACACAACCTCGGAATCGCTAGGGACACGCGCGTGGAACGAACCGTCGATCGTGATCCCACCGTCGACCTTCAGCACCGTGCCCGTGACGAACGACGCGTCGTCGGAGACGAGGAAGGCCACCGCTGCGGCGACCTCCTCGGAGGTTCCGAACCGGCCGAGCGGCGTCCGGTCGAGGAGTCGGTCGCGATCCAGCGCTCCGGACGCGAACCCGGAGAGCATCATCTGGGTCTCGATATAGCCGGGCGCGACGGCGTTCACCCTGATGCCATCGGGTCCCCACTCCGCCGCAAGAGTGCGGGTGAGGCCGAGGATCCCGGACTTGGCGGTGCTGTAGCCCAGCCGCTGGGGCAACCCGAACGTCGACCCGACCGAGGCGAGGTTGACCACGCTGGGACTGGATGCCTGCCGCAGGTGCGGGTACGCCGCGCGACTGCACCGCATGGTGCCGCCGAGGTTGACGGCCATCTCGCGCTCCCACTGCGCAGAGTCGAACTCCTGGGCCGGCTGCCGGCTGATCAGCCCCGCGTTGTTGACGAGCACGTCGAGGGCTCTCCCGTGGAGCGCGTCGAACGCCGAGGCGACGGAGGCGTCGTCGGTGACGTCCATGACGAGGCCGGTCCCGCCCAACTCGGCCGCTGCGTCGGTGACGCCATCCGCGTTGACGTCGCCCATCAGGACGTCGTACCCCTGCGCGCGGAGACGACGGCTGATCGCCAGCCCGAGTCCCTGGGCAGCGCCGGTCACGAGGGCGACGCGCGGTCCGTCCACGTGGCCGAACCTAGGCCGCCGTTCGCCCGGTCCGGTGTCCCGAACTGCGACACACCGCTCCCTACCGGTCGACCCATTCTCTGACTAGAGTCAGAGAATGCACGAGACCGAGGTGTTGCGCAGGTTCAACCGCACCTATACCCAACGCATCGGCGCCCTCGACGAATCGTTCCTCGGGTTGGGCCTGCCGCTCGGGGCCGCCCGGCTGGTCTTCGAGATCGGGTCGGGCGAGACGACCGTGCGCGACCTGCGCGCCCGCCTCGGGTTGGACTCCGGACAGCTCGCCCGCCAGCTGCGCCGGCTGGAGGACGACGGGCTGGTGACGGTCGCTCCGGATCCCGACGACCGGCGTCGACGTACGGTCCGGCTCACCCGCAAGGGCCTGCGGTTCCGGGACCGACTCGACGTCCGCTCCGAGCAGTTGGCCCAACGGCTGGTGGATCCGCTGACGCCCCGCCAGCGCGAGCGGCTCACCGACGCCCTGGCCACGGCCGACCTCCTCGTCCGCGCCGCCACCGTCGAGCTCCGCGCCGTACACCCGAGCGATCCGCGGGCCCGGGAGGCGATGCAGAGCTACTTCCGCGAGTTGGACGAACGGTTCCCTACGGGCTTCGACGTGGGGCCGGCGAACGACGAGGAGGCGATGGCGCCGGGAGCGGGCACCTTCGTCGTGGCGACCAGCGATGGCGAGCCGGTCGCGTGCGGAGGCGTCCAGGCCCTGTCGCCCGAGGTGGGCGAGATCAAGCGGATGTGGGTGCACCCCGAGTGGCGCGGCGCGGGCATGGGGTCCCGGCTCCTACGGCATCTCGAAGAGGCCACCCGCGAGCTCGGCCACGAGACGGTGCGGCTGGACACCAACGGCACCCTGGTGGAGGCGATCGCGATGTACGAGCGCGCCGGCTATCGCCACATCGAGCGCTACAACGACAACCCCTACGCCCAGGCGTGGTTCGAGAAACGCCTCACCAGTTAGGTCGATGGTGGAGCGGTTGCCTTCGCTGCGGTGGTTTCGACACCGTCGGCGCCGGAGCGCCTCCGGGCTCAACCACCGTC
>DOWL01000145.1:11410-16767 GCA_003519585.1 Nocardioides sp.
GCGCAGCGAGCGTGTCGAAACCAGGTGACCTCGGGGTACGACTCTCCCGGGCCGAGCGTGCCCCTAGTCCGACCGCTCGAGCAGATTCCAGTCCAGTTCGACGGGGACCAGACGCGCCTCCGTCCACTCGGCGTGCTGGTCGAGGTGGTGTGGGGAGCGAGGGTCGCCCGACGCGCCCATCGGCACCACCCAGCCGCTGGAGGCCGGATCGGCGAGGTCCCAGACATAGCGCGCGACCGAGCCGCGGTAGGCCTCGTCGGTCACGCCCGGCAGCCAGCCGGTGCAGCGCACCGTGTCGACGTCGCCGGACAACGGCGTCGCCGGGACCGCGGGGGGCTCCAGGTCGTCGTCGGCGAGGTCGAACCCGTGGGTCGGCGAGAACACGTGGGTCTCGCCCCAGGTTGCGGGGTGGCGCGCGGACGCGACGTCCTCGAGCGCCAGGGCGGCGAGCTCGTGGATGGCGATGCCGAACGGCCGCCCCGCACCCAGCAGGGGTTCGAGGGCCAGGCCGACGCTCGCCTCGAGGTTGAGGTACGGCGTGAACAGGGCGCCGTACGCCTGGGCGTCGTGGAGCGGCGCGAAGACCGGATCGGCGCACAGCCGCACGGTGAGCGCCGACCGCCAGGCCGCGAACGCCGCCGCGCCCGGCGAGTCGGCCGCCATCACACCGTCCCAGCTGAGGATCGTGTCGAGGAGGTCTTCGGTGAGCGAGTTGGGCGCCACCTGGCGCAGTGCGGCACACAGCGGCAGGGCCGTGATGGCGAACGCGTCTGCGTGGATCTCCGCGAAGTCGGCGACGGTGAGGTCGTCGACCCCGCGCAGGAGCTGATGGATCCGGGCCGCACGGTGCGGGGGGGCGAACTCGTTGCCGATTCGCTCACTCTCGCTGCCGCGCCGTTCGTTGGCCGTGACGACCTGACCGTCCGGCGGCACGTCGTGCCGGGGCAGCTCGATCCAGCCCGACCACGTGTCGGCGCCCGGTCCCGGCACGATCCCGCGCCGGTTGTCGTCACTGCGGGTCGGCACCCGACCGGCATTGCGGAATCGCACCGCGCCGGTGGAGTCGGCGATGACCACGTTGTTGACCGGGGCCACCCACGCGTCCAGCGCGCGGTCGACGTCGTCGACGGTCCGGGAACGCAGCAGCGGCAGCAGCGCACCGAAGCCGAGGTCGCCCAGCACCGTCGAGGCGTCGCGGAGCGCGATCCCCCGCCCGTTGTCCCGGTCGACCTCGAAGAGCAGCCCACGCTCGGTGGCCAGCACCTCGACGCTCACCGGGTCGGCACCACGCACCTCGACGATCTCGTCGCGACCGTCGACCACGTCGTCCAGCGACTCCTCGAACAGGTCCTGGTAGTCGCCGACCGCATTCGTGATCGCCCACGCGACCTGGCCGGCGTGCGCGAAGTGCTGCACGCCTGGCACGCCGGGGAAGGTGAAGCCGAAGACGTCCAAGCTATCTGCGGGGCCCTCGGCGGCGAGCCGCACCTGGGCGTAGACGCCGGGCGACTCGAAGACCCGGTGCGGGTCACCGCCGATCAGCGGCTTCCCGCTGCGCGTGCGCAGCCCGCCGACCGCCCACGCGTTGCTACCCGACCCGTACGCCGGGTCCCGGGAGAGCAGCGCCTCGTCCGCGCCGAGCACCTCGCGCGCGCGGTGGTGCCAGAGCTTTCCGGGGACGCTGGCGAAGAGCAGGTGCTGGGCGTGGAAGACCGCCAGCGGCGTCCATGCCTCCCACGGCTCGGGCTCGATGCCGAGCCGCTCGAACTCCGGCGCGTCCGCATGCAGTCCGGCGTTGACGCCCTCGACGTACGCCGTGACGAACGCGCGGGTCTCGTCGTCGAGGCCGGCCAGCGCTCGCTGCGCGGTCTCGACGACCCGGGTCCGCCGGGCCCACACGTCCCACGCCAGTTGTCGCCGCCCCAACACCGCCGCGGCCGTGCCGGTGGCGCGCCGGCGTTGGTATTCCAGCTGCCAGGCCCGATCGCGCGCGGTGGCATCCCCCTGCCCGCGGGCCAGGTCGAGCACGTCGCTGCCGCGGACGTGCGGTACGCCGTACGAGTCGCGGAAGATCTCGGCCACGAATGGACCCTAGACGGACCCTCACACGGGGATGTGCCCGAACCGGCCCTTCTGAAAGTCCTCGTAGGCCTCGAGCACCTCGGACTTGCTGTTCATCACGAACGGCCCGGCCCAGGCGAGCGGTTCGCGGATCGGGCGGCCGCCGACGACGATCACGTCGAGCTTGGGCGATCGGCTCTCCTGGCTCCCGTCGGCGGCGACGGTGAGGAAGTCGCCGGCGCCGAACACCGCGGTCTGTCCCATCCGGAGCGGCCGCGCGTCGGTGCCGACGGTGCCGCTGCCGTTGAGCACGTAGACGAGCGCGTTGAAGTCGACGTCCCAGGGCAGGTCGAGTCGGGCGCCGGGCTCGAGGCTTGCGTGCACCAGGGCCATGGGGGTGTACGTCGAGCCGGGGCCGGCGTGCCCGTCGACGCTGCCGGCGATCACCCGGACCAGCGCACCGGCGTCGGCGGTGGTCAGCAGTTGGACCTCGCCGGAGCGGATGTCTTGGTACTTCGGGTTGTTCATCTTGGCGTCGCGCGGCAGGTTGACCCACAGCTGGATGCCGTGGAAGAGCCCGCCCTGCTGGACCAGCCACTCCGGCGGGGCCTCGATGTGCAGCAGCCCGGAGCCCGCGGTCATCCACTGGGTGTCGCCATTGGTGATGGTGCCGCCGCCACCGTGGCTGTCCTGGTGGTCGAAGACGCCGTCGATGATGTAGGTGACGGTCTCGAAGCCGCGGTGCGGGTGCCACGGCGTGCCCTTGGGCTCCCCGGGCGCGTAGTCGATCTCGCCCATCTGGTCCATCATGATGAACGGGTCGAGGTGCTGGAGGTCGATCCCCGCGAACGCCCGGCGTACCGGGAAGCCTTCGCCTTCGTAGCCGGACGGCGCGGTGGTCACCTGCCACACGGCTCGCGGCTGGTCGCCCAACCCGGGCACGCGCAGCCGGGGCAGAACGGTGAGGTCGTCGACGGTGATCGCGGGCATGGCACCTATCTCCTCGGGTAGGTCGGTACCGCGCTCAACACTAGTTGAAGCTTGTATGTTCCTGCCGGTGCTGATGGTGGTGGTGCTGCTGCTGGGCGCGCTTCTTTCGGACCTTCAGTGGAGCCAATGAGTTGCCTTCGGGGACCTCCGCACAGTTCCCGGCGAACGGCAGCCCCGCGAAACGCTGCCCCAGGAAGGCCATCGCCTCGGGGAAGAACTGCAGGCCGGCCTCGGTGTGCGCGGCGCCGTCGTACACGCGCAGCTGGACCGGGACGCCCTGGCTGCAGTACTGGTGGGCGAGCGCCTGCACGTCCTTGACGATCATCACGTCATCTCCCGTGCCGTCGTGGTTGCCCACACCCATGAACATCGGCAGCTCGGGGTGGCCGGGAGCGCTGCCCATGATCAGCTTGTTGATGGTCCGCGCGAACGGCCGGACCTTCAGGAACGGGCGGTACTTCCGCTTGACCAGCTGCTCCACACGGAGCCCGGGATAGTTGCCGTTGAACGAGCCGATGCACTGGTCCTGGACCTCCGCCATCACCTGCTTGCCGTACCGGTTGGTGAACTTCGCGACCGGGATGCCGAACGCCCGGCCGAGCGAGACCAGCACCGCGGGGATGACGCCCGACCAGGCCTGGCTCCCGTTGACGTAGTCGAGGTTGTGCGCGAGGTGGACCGGGAGGCCACCGACCGCGGCCCCGATCAGGTTGAGCTCGGGGGCGTACGACGGCGCCAGCTCGCTGGCCCACTCCCCCGCGATGGAGCCGCCGGAGTAGCCGAACAGGCCGACCTTCTGGCCCCGCCCCATCCCGAGGTAGCTCTCCGTCGCGCGGATCGCGTCGAGCGAGCTCCAACCGGACTCGTGACCGGCGACCCAGTGCAGGTCGGTCCCCTCGAAGTCCGGCACGGTCACGGCGTACCCCTGAGCCGCCAACGCCAGCACCAGCGCGGTCTCGGCGTAGGCCAGCTCGGCGTTGTCCTGCCCCGGATCGCCACCGCGCAGCGTGTAGCTCGGCGAGCACTTGTCGCCCAGCGCGTCGTAGAAGCTGAGGTAGCCGACCAGTCCCCCGTTGACCGGGCCGGTCGGGTTGACGACCGTCGTCACCGTGACGCTGGGCCGGCGTTGCTGGTCCTGGGTGCGGTAGAGCAGCTGGGTCGCTGGTACGACGCCGACCCCGCTGCCCGGCACCCCGACCGTCACCGGTCGGGTCTTGAGCACGGTGCCCGGCGGCACTTCGGCGAGCGGCGTTGCGCCGTCGTACCGGTAGAACGGGTCCTCGTGCGGCAGCGGGATCGCGGCCCGCGCGGGTGCGGTCAGCCCACTCGCCACCAGGACCGCGGCGAGCATGCCGGCAAGCGTCAACGAGCCGATCCGGGAACGGTGGACGACGGTGGTCATGGGCTGCCCTCTCAGTCGGACGAGTCGCTGCCCGGGTCAACGGCGCAACCGCCCTGGGGTGACGGTTTCCCGATTTCGAGGCGAACCCGGGCGCTGGTACCTTTGACCCCGCGGAAACGCGAGCGCCATTAGCTCAATTGGCAGAGCAGCTGACTCTTAATCAGCGGGTTCGGGGTTCGAGTCCCTGATGGCGTACCGAAGGGCCTCTGACCTGCAGAAACGGTCGAGGTAGTGAGTGGCCCGGGGCTCGACTCCCCAGAAACTCCCCAGATTGAAACACGTGCGACCAGGTAACGGTCGGCGCCAGCAGCTGCGAGAGCCTGTGGGGCCAGCGTTTGTTCGTAGGCCCGCGATGCGCTGCGCCAGGTCAGCTACTCTCGCGGCGAATCCGCCGACAAAACCCGAGAATGCGCAATCAGCCCGGCGAGCCTTACGAGGAACATGCCCGCCACCGTGAAGCCAACAGCGCAACCGCTACCGGGGACTGCACCGCCCAGGGCCACGAACGAGACCGTCGTCTTGCGAGCGCTCCGGGCGACGAAGGGATAGGCAACACAAGCACCAGGCAGGGACTGACCGGGGCGGCCTAAAAGCCGCAGGAGCGAGATCCTCTCCGCGGGTCCTTGCCGGTAGGCGCAGCTGCTAGTCGAGACCGGTCGCATCGGACTCGCGTGCAACCTTCGCGACCTCACGCCTCTGATACTCGGACTCCATGAGTCGGGCACCTTGCTCGCGATCTGCCTCTCCTGCCGCATAGAGCTCGTCCATGGGCATCGCGCGCAACTCATCCTGCAGGGTGTTCTCAAGTTCCGTTATGCGTCGAGAGAGTCCGTCGCAAAGGATGCTCGCTACGTCCTGCAATTGCTGCGCCGAGTTGGCTCCACCAATCAGCATCAACACTTTG
>DOWL01000145.1:16834-23763 GCA_003519585.1 Nocardioides sp.
GCATCAACACTTTGTGCCCGATTCCTCTAACTCCCCTATCGCGGGTCTCTGGCTCGAGTGGGCTAAGCGTCAACCAAAGCGGGGGCAGTCCCGAGCAGATGCATGCCTTGGACACGAAGCGCTCCAGTTCGTTGCCGGGCGCTCGCCAGCAAGCGCCGACTTTCGGCGATCACAGCTCGCCACTAGGTGCCCTGCATTGGCGGCTTGGTGTGGCCACAAACGCTTCGGTCCATGACCAGGGCAATCGTCAGCAAGACGATCCACGTCGACTCCTAGGACGGGGACATCTGCAACCGGCTCACGGGCGGCGAGTGGACAGCGCTCAGTAGTCGAAATTCGCCTCAGAACCTGAAGGGTGATCGGAACGCCGTACACAGACTCTGGGAAGGGCTGACTATCCACAGATCAGGCAATAAGCCTTGCCCATCGTCGGCCTCGCCGTACACCTTCGATCAACGCAAAGCGGCCCCGGGCGGTGCTCGAACACCAACCCGAGGCCTCGGCACTACGTGCATAGGAGGCACAAGCACCGTGAATGAATCATCCCAGAACACCCCGGCCGCGGATCTGAGCACCCATCAGACATATCTAGTCAGGACCGCGAGCAGACCCGACATCGTCTGCCCGACATGGTGCGCCGTCGACGCTGACCAACACCTCGACGACCTCGCCAGCCACGACGGCTGTGTCCTTCACGTTGGCTGGGTGCCGTTGGCAGACCCAGTCTCGGTCAAAGCTCAACTGTTCGCGGCAACCCTTGTCGACGGTACGCCGGATCCAGACGACCAAGACCTACGCATCCGACTGGTCGTGGAGCGTGACCACCACCTTCGTCTGGACGAGGCCATCGAGATGTTCGCGCGGGTGACGAGATACCTTCGCGGCATCGTGATGCCTTGAGAGTTGATCGGCTTCGACTTCGGCCCAGTCATGAACCACCGGAACCCATCCCGAGTGTCTGGCGGTAGATGTCGAACGGATCCAGGGCTCGGCCAGCGCCTTCGCGCAACTCTAGGGAAATCGCTCAGATCGAGGGACAGTGACATGACAAGGACAGGCTCAATCGCTGAACAGCTATCCGCGCCCTACGGCCCTTTTCCACCCGTCCTGTTACCGGTCAGCCAGAGACTGCTTTCGCACGAAGCACCGCTCCACACTTGCGCTATTCAACAGCGATGGCTAAATGTGTGGGACATCGGGGCTTAGAGGCCATGGGGTCAGAGGCTGAGCAGATTCAGCGCAGCATCTACGATCGAGCCGGCATCCAGACGGTGAAGCGCATAGGCGTCGGTAAGGTTGGACGATTGCCCAAATTCGCTGACCCCGAGACAATTCACCTGATCGCCGCGTGCACCGGCCAGAAAGGACAGTGTGTGCGGGTGGCCATCGAGAATGGTGACGAGCGGCACCGGGTGCTCCGCCGGAAATAGCTGGCTGAGAATGTCTCCCCCAACGCCTGCCTCCCGGCGGCCGCGTTGCTGGAAGGACCTGAAGACAAGGTCCGGACTTGTCAAGCACACTACGCCTGCGACGATGCCGGCGGACTCGAGTGCTTTGGCCGCGGCGACGACCTCCGGCATGATCGCCCCCACGCCAACCAAGGTCACATGCTCACTCAAGGGATCGTGGTGGGTCAGGCGATAACCGCCAGCAATCACCTGCTGACGTCGCCGCTCACGCATGGTCGGGTCATCAGGAACCTGTGCGATCAACGGGTCCAGGGGACGGGTGGAGAGCCGAAAGTACGCCGAGGTTCCGCCCGGAATCCCCACCTGGCTCATTGCATGCAGAAAGGTCCACTCAAGATCCTGGGGAAACGCGGGCTCCCAGGCGACACATCCCGGCTGCTCCAGGCCGATCGACGGTGTGGTGATGGATTGGTGAGCTCCCCCTTCGGGCGCCAAGGTGATACCTGAGGGCGTACCCACGAGAATCGACTGCCCACCGGCATAGATTCCGTATGACCACGGTTCGAGCGCCCGAGAAACGAACGGGTCGTAGAGCGTGGCAACAGGTATCAACCGCTGCCCCCAGCGGCTCCATGTGGCTCCAAGTT
The DNA here is from genome assembly GCA_003519585.1 of Nocardioides sp. GTDB lineage: Bacteria > Actinomycetota > Actinomycetes > Propionibacteriales > Nocardioidaceae > Nocardioides. Next base: position 18,891 of record DOWL01000145.1, read on the forward strand.
CGCCGAGCAGACCAACGAGGTTGACCTCGGCGATCCCGAGCTCGATGTGCTGACCGGTCACGGTCTCAGACCACTTGAGAAGGCGTTCGCCGTCATCTGCGAACCAGTCGGTCCTTTCGTTGGCGGACCACACCCCTGTCTTGTTGATCCATCCTCCGAGGTTGGTGGAGGATGCAACATCCGGACTGCACGTGACCACCCGCGCAGCGGCTTCGGGTACCTCCCGGGTGAGATCAGCGAGCAGTCGCCCTAGGGCGGCCTGTGTCGAGATCGCCTTGCGGTGCTGGTGCCCCAAGGACGTAGGGATTCTCAGCGTTTGCGGAGCAGCGACCGGCATCCGTCGCAGATCTCGTGCCCGGCGGTCGCACAGCGCGGCAGCGGATGTGCCCGGCTCAAACTTGCGCCAAGGGTCGGTTAGCGACGTCCCGCACGCGTCGGCCAACCCAATCATCTGCGCCTCGTTCAGCAGAGCGGAGTGATTGTTCGGATGACCTTCCGTGGGCAGTCCACGTCCTTTTACGGTGTATGCGAAGACCACCGTCGGCCGGTCGGTCTCGACCGAGCCGAACGTGTCAACGAGCAGCCCGAGGTCATGACCACCCAAATCACGGATCGCGGCGGCGAGAGCAGGCGCATCGAGCCCCTCGACCAACGTCCGGAACTCATGGCTTCCGCCGCCAGCCAGGATTCGGTTGGCGACGTCATCAGCACCCACGCGCAGCATCCGCTGGTACTCCTCGTTTGGCATCTGCTCAAGCCGCGCTCGAAGCTCCGCACCACCGGGACGCTCGAACAACTCCGTGATTCGTCGTCCCCACTTCAAGGTCACGACCTGCCATCCTGCTGCGGCAAACATGCCCTGAAGCCTGGCGATTTGAATGTCCGGGACGACTCGGTCAAGTGACTGGCGGTTGAGATCCACGATCCACAGAAGTTCGCCAAGGCTCGCAACCGCCGGGTCCGCCACCGCTTCCCAGATGGCGCCCTCATCAAGCTCGGCATCCCCGATGAGACTAACAAATCGGCCCGCCGGGGGCGTTTCTTCAAAATGGGACAGCGAGTAGCGGTGGGCCATCGCTGCCCAGAGCGCGGCTGTTGCGCCAATTCCGACCGAGCCCGTTGAGAAGTCGACCGTGTCCGGATCCTTCAGCCGGCTCGGGTATGACTGGAGACCACCCTTCGTTCGCAGCATGGTGAGGTAGGACTGATCTAGGTCTTCGAGCAGGTAGTTGATCGCGTGCAGCACAGGCGAGGCGTGTGGCTTCACCGACACGCGGTCGTGCGCCGTGAGTTCGTGGAACCACAGAGCGACCATCATGTCGACCATCGATGCGGATGAGGCTTGGTGACCGCCGACCTTGACGCCAGTGGCATTAGGTCGACCGCGGTTGGCAGCGTCGACGATGGCAGTCGACAACCACAGCACCCGTTGTGCGATCTCTCGCAGAACACTTTGTTCGGAAATCACCGTCGGTGCGACGTCGGTGGCCTGGGACATCACAGAGTCTCCTCGAACCGCATCTCATCTAGAACCGCGGCGTCAGTGTCTGCATTTGATGATTCAGACGCGACGTCTTCGCGTGAGTGAGGGGATCGCCCTCCGAAAGGCTGACACAGCCGGGGCCTTATGTGCAGCGTTCAACGGCGGTCCATGTGGTTTGCGCAACTTGCAAGAGCATCTTGCTGCTACTTTGAGCGTGATTCATGCTGTAAGTGAAGGATACTACTGTGGACCTCGACATCATCGATCGCGCGATTCTGACTGTGCTACGCCGAAACGGGCGTACCGCGGTCGCCGACATCGCACGAGAGGTGGGTTTGTCCCCGGCTCCGGTCTCGAGGCGGATCGAGCGTATGGAGAACGGTGGCGCAATCCTTGGCTACACCGCTCTCATCGACGATCAACACACTGGATCACTGGAGGCGTTCACCGAGATCCGCCTCGCTGGTGGAATCGAGACGAGCGAGCTCGGACTCATCGTCAAAGAGGTTCCCGAGGTCCAGCAGTTCTTCACCATTGCGGGCGATCCCGATGCTCTCCTGCGAATCCGGGTCGATGACGTCGATCATCTCCAGCGAGTCGTCAATGCGCTGCGACGCACCGGAAAACTCGCAGGTACCAAGACGCTAATCGTCTTGCATACATGGGATCGTGCTCATGAAGCCTACGAGTGAGGGAAGGTCTGATGGCGCGGGGCGCTACCTGCCTCCCTGCGAGACGTCGCCGCCACGAGCGATTCGGCAACTCGCGCTCCCACACTGGGGCTCCTAAACGCGATGTGTTCGATGGATAGTTGGTCCGACCATTTCGCCGAGGCGGCGCCACCGTCCATCTGAATCGCAAAACGGTCCGGGGTAGCCGCTATGAGGTCCTCCGCTGAAGAGCCCTCGTCTCCCCGAGATGGTCCCAGCAAGCTGGACATATCTTGAGATCCGGTTCGTCAACAAAGACGTGGAAGAGCTTTAGCCAACTCGTTGCGACAAGGCCACATCCCGTCGTCAATCCGACCATCTGCTTTCCGTGCACGATCGATTTCGGCCAGCGGACCAAGTCACCGCGAACCGACTTGGTCACGACCCATGCGCTCGTGACGAACCACCGTGGCGTTGGTCCGTCCGATCTCTTCGCAGTTGACACGGAAATTGCCTTCAACGTGAGTCAGACGACGGTCCAGGTGTCGCCGCCGCCGATGAGGGCCGCGAGCCGCTCTGTGGGGCTGCCGGTGGCGGCCTGATGGGCGGTGGCGACCTGGGCGCGGGCCTGGTCGTCGTAGGTGGGCCGTTCGACTTGGCGGAAGATGCCGATCGGTGCCTGGTGCAGGTAGCCGGCGTCGGTGAGTCGGGAGATCGCGAAGGCCAGCGTCGGGTCGGGATTCCTCGCGTCGTGCACCAGGATCGCGTCTTCTCCCACGTCGGCGACCAGGGCGACCTTGACGCCGCCGGTCTCTGTGTCGCGGATCAACCCCTTCGCGCCCTGCCCTGAACTGTCGGGGTTGCCGAAGCGGATGGGTTGGCCGTGTTCGAGCGGGATGATCGCGTCGGCTTTCGTGTCGGCGCCCTTGATGGCGTCGAATGCGCCGTCGTTGAAGATGGGGCAGTTCTGGTAGATCTCGACCAGGGAGGTGCCGCGGTGTGCCGCGGCGGCTGAGAGCACCGCGGTGAGGTGCTTGCGGTCGGAGTCGATGGTGCGGGCCACGAAGGTCGCCTCGGCGCCGAGGGCGAGGGAGACGGGGTTGAAGGGGTGGTCGACCGAGCCCATCGGAGTGGACTTGGTGATCTTGCCCGGCTCGCTGGTGGGGGAGTACTGGCCCTTGGTGAGGCCGTAGATCCGATTGTTGAACAGCAGGATCGTCATGTTCACGTTGCGGCGCAGGGCGTGGATGAGGTGGTTTCCGCCGATGGAGAGGGCGTCTCCGTCGCCGGTGACCACCCAGACCGAGAGGTCCTCGCGCGCGGTGGCGATGCCGGTGGCGATCGAGGGCGCGCGGCCGTGGATCGAGTGCATGCCGTAGGTGTCGAGGTAGTAAGGGAAGCGGCTGGAGCAGCCGATGCCGGAGACGAAGACGATGTTCTCCCGACGCAGCCCGAGTTGTGGCAGGAACGACTGGACCGCCTTCAGTACGGCGTAGTCCCCGCACCCGGGACACCAGCGCACCTCCTGGTCGGAGGTGTACTCCTTGCCGGTCTGCGCGCCTTCAAATGTGGGGACGCCCTCGATGCCGGACTTCATGCCCGGCATGCCGATGTCGAAGCTCATGCCTGATTCCTCGGATGACCGTGGGCTCGACCTTCACGCACCTCCGAGCCCGCGGCAGTCGGGACGCCCACCACGTCACTGCCGCGGCAGAGAACGACCAGGCCCTCGATGATGTCGGCAGTCAAAGTGGGCAGAATCTTTCGCAGAATGTTCGACACGAGGATCACAGCTCCGGCGGTTGTCGATAGTGCGGGTGAAACCCCGTGAACGCCATCACTTGCGCATCCGCATTTGAACTAACGGCCGGAGCATCCTGGGGTGTCAACCCATAGCGGCCGGCCCCTGTAGGGAAACCGTGCTCACGGAGTCCGTCAGCGTTGATGGTCACGGAGCGCTGATCATCCTGCGAGACGGCATCCTTAAGAAATATCGCTTTCTCGAGGACACTGGCTCGCACGCGCCGCAATCCACGCACTCTTCGGGATCTATGTAGAGCATCCGGGCCCATCGTAGATGCAACCAACTGGACATTAGTCGACGCAGGCTCGGTCCTTGATATCGACGCAGCCACCGATGATGACCATAAGTCACTGCAGTGCCTCCTCATGATCTGCAGCTTCGGGCCGTCCTCCGACGAGGCCGTGGACGCCGAGGTTGACCTCGATGCCTTCTGCTTCGGCGACGAGGTGGCCGATGGCTTGGGCGAGCTCGGTGGCCTTGAGTGGCATGCCGTTGACCTGGTTGTAGCCGATCGCGTCGACCAGGTAGCGGCCGCGCAGCAGCAGCGCGAGTTGGCCGAGGTTCATCTCGGGGACCAGCACCTTGTCGTAGCGCTTGAGGATCTCGCCGAGGTCCTTGGGGAACGGGTTGAGGTGACGCAGGTGGACCTGGGCGACCTGGTAGCCGGCCTTGCGGACCCGGCGGATGCCGGCGCCGATCGGGCCGTAGGTCGACCCCCACCCGATCACCAGCACCTTCGCGGTCTCTCCGTCCGGGCCGGCCGGGTCGTCGACCTGCAGGGGTGGGAGTGAGTCGGCGATCCGGTCGACCTTGGCCTGGCGGGTGCGGACCATGAGGTCGTGGTTGGCAGGGTCGTAGGAGATGTTGCCGTGCCCTTCGCCCTTCTCCAGGCCACCGATGCGGTGCTCGAGCCCCGGGGTGCCGGGGATCGCCCAC
>DOWL01000030.1:0-10222 GCA_003519585.1 Nocardioides sp.
GCGGCGTCCTGGTCGACGACCTCGAGCAGTCGTCGGCCGAGCTTCTTCAACCCGACCGCGTCGAACCGACCCGCTTCGGTGATCAGGTGGCCCTCCGCTTCCTCGACGAGTTTGGGGTCGAGGTCGTCGGGGAGGTCGTCGAGTGCGCGGATGATGACTTCGACCTGCTCGGTGTGGACCCTGCCTTGGGCCATCGCCTCGCGGACCTGCTCGTAACGTCCCAACCCTGCGGCGACACGCACCGTCCGGAACGCCGTCGCTCGGGTGAGGTTGGTGTGCACGGCGAGCCAGTTGCCGGTCGAGGTCGCACCGGACTGCTGGGGCACCTCGAGCGCCTCGAGGTGGGTGAGGGTCCGGGTCTTCAACTCGGCCAACTGGGCTTCGACGGCGAGGATCTCCTCGAGGGTGGAGGTGGCTTGGTCGGCGCCCATCGACCAGAGCGGCACCTCGGCGACATCGGCCAGTTTCTGGCGCACCTCGACCATGGCCCGGGTGACCGGGTGATCGTGGTGCGCCATCGCTGTCATGGATCAATCAAAGCAGCGGCCACCGACAGTCGGGCGTCCCCAGAAGCCGTTATCCACAGGGGGAATCGCCCGACGGTGGCTGAGGTGCGAGGAGCGCTAGCGACGAGCCTCGAAGCCCCCGCAAGGAAGGCACCCGCGCACGTCCCAGCCCCGACGTACGAGGCTTCGAGGCTCGGCCGTGGACGGCCTCATACCTCAGCCACCGTCGCTCGCGTCACCGCCGCGCCCACCGCAGCCCGGGCACCCCAGCTTGACGGCTCCGGGCCGCGTACTAGCGACGCCCGCGTACCTTGACCACCGCTGAGGTGGCGGTGGCGCCGCCCGCACTCGTGGTGCCCGTGACCACGACCTTCAGTCGATGGCCGGCGTCCCGCTTCTTGATCCGGTACGTCGCCCGGGTCGCGCTCTTGATCGCCTTGCCGTCGCGCAGCCACTGGTAGGCGTACGTCGTCCCGGTCGCCCAGCCCGCGGTCGCGACCGTCAGCTTGCGACCGACCTTGGCCTTGCCAGCCACCGTGACCGTGCCCGCCGTCGGAGGCGCGTCCGCGGACTTCACCGGGGCGCAGTTGTAAATGGTGATGTCGTCGAGGAACCAGCCGATGAACCAGCCAAGATTGTCGGTGCTGACGGTGAACTGCGGTTTGATCGACCGGCCCGCGAAGCTGGTCAGGTCGAGTGCGCTCGCGACCCAGCCATCGCTGTAGCCGCCGAAGGCCATCCGACCGGTGGCGGGGCTCGAGATGGGTGCCGTGCTGTCTGGGTCCTCCCAGGGGATTCCGCCGGGCACGACCTTGTGCCGAGGCCCGTTGATCCAGGGCAGCGACGCGGTATCCACGGGCGGGGCAGAATCGCTGAGGTCGTCGACCTCGACCGTGCCGGCATCCAGGGTGATCGGCTGGGCCTGCGAGATGATGTAGTCGATCGTCGCCAGGAAGTGCCAACCGTTGAACCGGAGGTATGTGTGCCCGGAGGTCGGCACCGCCACCGGCCGCGATAGGACCATCGAGTCGGCCGCGGCCTCCTCGTAGTCGTTGTTCCAAGGTCGACTGTTGTGCCAGGCGCTGCGACCGCTCTTGGCGTTGGGTCCCCAGTACGGGTCCTCGGCGCGGGTCCATCGCGAGCCGTCCTCGTGAGCGAACGCGGCGCCGGCGTCGCCGGTCTCGCTGTCGAACAGCAGCGTCTTGACCGGTTCGCCGGCCGGGCAGGTGTCCGCGGCGTCAGCGGACTTGGCCAGCTTCAAGGGCACCTGGTCGAGCTCGGTGGCCAGCGTCGCCTTGTGCACGTTGTCACAGTCAGCCGCCGTGAAGCCGGAACCTGGGGTGGCGACCAGGGTGCGGCAACTCTGCTGCAGTACCGCCGACAAGGCACGGTGATCAGCTCCCGATGCCAGGCTCTGGTCGGTCAGCAGGTAGAGCCGGGCTGACTTTACGAAGGTCTGGTCATCACCGTCGATGCCGGTGATGGTCTGCCCGTTGAAGGTGCCGCCGTTCATGATCAGATAGGCGGTCTTGTTCGCTACGCCGCTGTTGTAGTGGACGCCGCCGGAGTCGGATTGGCTGGACGGGTGCCAGTAGATGCTCTGCATCCGGTCCGGTTGTCCGAAGTCGGGCGGGTTGGCCATGCTTCGGAAGCCGCCTGATAGGCCGGGCAGATCCTCGCCGATCGTCCAACTGTTCGGCTCACCTGGGGTGAGATTGCGGTGGTCGACGATCTCGCCCATCACGTCCGACATCGACTCGTTGATGGCCCCCGACTCGCCCCAATAGAACAGGCCCGAGAAGCGGCCGGTGACGCCGTGGGTCATCTCGTGGCCGACGATGTCGTCGGCGACCGCGAACCCGGTGCCGTAGTACATCTCCCGGCCGTTCCAGAACGCATTCTCGAACGGGCACCAGTCGTCGTAGCAGACACGCACGGTCTGGGCGAGCGCCTTCTCGCCACCCCCGATGTCGGCGCCGATCAGCTCGGTCAGGTCGATGCCGAGGCTGGCGTAGAAGTCAGACACCGCTCCGGCGTTGTCGTAGGCCTCGTCCACGTCATCGTTGTTCGTTTCCGGGTCGCCCTCGACTCGGGCTGGCGTAGAGGACGCCGACGGGCACGGCACGTCCGCGGCGAGGTGGTCGAGCTCCACCCCTCCGTTGTCGCACACGATCCTGTTCACCGGCGCACCGATGGCCCCCGCCGCCGATGGCAGAGGACCCGACCGGTCGGCCGAAACCTTCGTGCCTGGCGCGACGACGGTCTGGTTCGCGTCCATGTCGAGCAGTACGGCGCCGGTCTGGTCATCGACGAAGAGTTCGCGGTGCGCCGAACCGGCGGTCACCTGGAACCGCCACACCGTGGCCACCCCGGGGGATGGCGTCCCGGTCACTGCCGAGTCGAGGACCCAGCGACCCTCGCGGGCCAGTTGGATGTTCTCCACGTCACGCGTGCGGGCAGATGTAGCCACTACGGTTCGGGCCAGTCCGGCCGCTCTAGCTTCGTCGACCCGCGCCGGCGCGACGCGGGTGGCCGACGACATCGTCGAGGACAGCGAGACCAACTCCCGGTCACTGTCGAGACTGACCACGACGTCGCCGCCGACCACCGGGAGACCGCCGACCCGCTGACTGAAGTGAACGACGTCGCCACCTGCCACGTCGTGGGTCACCTGACGCTGGACCAGCGAGGTGCCGGGTCGGTCGGTGCCGAGCGCCGCGCCGTACCGGCCCAGGTGCGCCCGTGCGGCCGCGGTCACCGAGGTCGACCGGGTGACCGCGGGGTTGTCGATCACGGCTCCGGCAGTGCCGGCGAAGCTGACGTGACCGTCGGCGGTCCGCTGCAGCGTGACCGCCCCATCAGAGGCGTCGGCGGTCAGCCGCTGCGCGGCGAGCGACCCAGGCGATTCGATCGCCGCGCTCGCAGCTGCGGCCGGCCCGGCGGCCGATGCCAGGACCGCGACGGCAAGCGACGCGGAGGCCACGATGCTGACGAGCAGTCGGACAGTGGTGTGCACAGAGATCTCCTGGAGTACTCAGATCGAACGTGGTCTCGGTTCGCGGTTACCGGTGGCGGGGCACTCGGATCGCCGATGAGGTGGCAGTGGCCACTCCTGCGCCGGTCGTGCCGGTGACGACGACCTTGAGCCGATGGCCTGCGTCGCTCTTCCTGATCAGGTACGACGCCTTCGTCGCCCTCTTGATGTCCTTGCCGTCGCGCTGCCACTGGTAGCTGTAGGTCGTGCCGCCCACCCATCCGGCCGTGGCGGCTGTGACCCTCTTGCCCAGCTTGGCCTTGCCCCGCACGCGGACCGTGCCAGCCTTCGGGGGCGGTGTAGCCGCGATAGGTGCGGTGGCCGCGGTGCAGTGGTAGACGGTGATGTCATCGACGAACCAGCCCAGGTACCGCACCGCGTTGTCATAGCTGGACGTGAACTGCGGGCGCACCGACCGGCCCGCGAAGCTGGTCAGGTCGACCGAGCTCGCGACCCAGCCGAGGCTGACACCGCCGAACCCCATCCGGCCGACCAGAGGGTTGTCGATCGGCGCGGTGTTCTCGGGGTCGTCCCAAGGAGCGGCGCCGCCTGAGACGATCCGATGTGCGGGACCGTTGACCCACGGCAACTCGGCGGCATCGAGGGGCGGCGCCGGGTCGCCGACATCGTCGACCTCGACCGTGCCTGCGTCGTAGGTCCGCGGTTGCGCTGTGTGGGACGCCGGCGCGACGAACTGGTGCCAACCGCTGAAACGCAGGTAGGTACGGCCGGCGGCCGGGACAGTGAGCGGTTGGGCCATGACCAGAGAGTCGGTGCCGGGCAGCTCATCGGCGAAGTCGAAGTCCTGCACGTTGTGCCACGAGCTGCGGCCGCTACGCGCGTTCTGGCCCAGGACCGGGTGAGTGGCACGGCTCCAGTTGGAGTCGGCGGCGTGGGTGAACTTGGCGTCGCTGTCGCCGGTCTCACTGTCAAAGAGCACCGTCCGGATCGGCAAGGCTGGCGGGCAAGTACTCGGCGCGTCGGCCGGCTTGGCGCTCTTGGCCGGGGTTTGGTCGAGCTCCGTGGCCACGGTGGCCTTGCGGACGCCCTCGCAATCAGCCTGCGTGAACCCGGAATTGGCTACCGCACTCAGGGTGCGGCAGCTCTGCTGCAGCACCTGAGAGAGCCCGCGATAGTCGGCGCCCGAAGGAAGGCTCTGGTTCGTCAGCAGGTAGAGCCGCGCGGTCTTGGCGAAGCTCTGGTCATCTCCGTCGATCCCTGTGATCGTCTGGCCGTTGAAGGTGCCGCCCCGCATGATCAGGTACGCCGTCTTGTTCCCGACCCCGCTGTTGGTGTGGACGCCGCCGTTGCCCTGCCAGAGGTCGTCGCCCTGCCAATACCCGCTCGACATCCGGTCCGGATCCCAGAACGCCGATGGGTCGGCCAGGCTCCGGCTTCCGCCCTCAGCGCCGGGCAGGTCCTCGCCGAGGACCCAGCTGTCCACTGACTCGCCGTCCGCGAGGTGGCGGTGGTCGACGATCTCACCCATCACGTCGGACATCGATTCGTTGATCGCCCCCGACTCGCCCCAGTAGAAGAGGTTGGAGTAGTGCTGGGTGACCCCATGAGTCATCTCATGGCCGACGATATCGTCGGCCAGGGCGAACCCGGTGCCGTAATACATCTGCGTGCCGTTCCACCGCGCGTTCTCGTACGGACACCAGTCGTAGACGTAGTCGCTCTCCGACAAAGGGTTGTCGATGTGGTAGCACATGCGCACCGTCTGAGCGAGCGCCTTCGTGCCGTCACCCATCTCCCGGCCGATGAGCTGGGTCAGGTCGACGCCCAAGCTGGCGTAGAGGTCCGAGGTCGCACCGGCGTTGTCGTACGCCGCGTCGACGTCGTCGTTGTTCGCCGCCAGTTCGCCCTCAACCCGCGCGGGCGACGAGTCCGTGGTGCACGGCACGTCGCCCAGCACGTAGTAGTCCACCTTGTCCTCGGCGTTGTCGCAGACGACCCGGTTGACCGAGGAAGCCGCCAGTGCGGAACCGGCGACACGTTGCGTCGAAGTCGAGCTCTCACCCACGGAACGCTCGTCGTCGCCGGGCTCCAGGAAGGTCTGGTCGGCGTCCATGTCGAGGAGCAGCGCGCCGGTCTGGTCGTCGACCAGGATCTCGCGGTGGGCCACGCCACTCATGACGTCGAACCGCCACACGGTTGCGACCCCGGGCGCCGGCGTACCGGTGACGGCCCGGTCGAGGACCCACCGGCCCTCCGAAGTCACGATCGGACGGACCTTCGACCCGGCTTGCGCGTCGTTGGCCGCGACCACCCGGGCGACGTCGGCCGCGTCGCTCTCGCTCACGCGCGCGGCCCTGACCTGAGTGGCGGTCGACATGGTGGACGACATCGACACCATCTCGCGGTCGGCGTTCATGGTCACCACCACGTCGCCGCCGATCACGGGCAACCCACCGACCCGCTGGGTGTAGTGGACGACGTCACCGCCCGCCACGTCGGCCGTCACATTGCGTTGGACCAACGTGGTCCCTGGTCGGCTCGCTCCGAGCGCGGCGCCGTACCGCGCCAGGTGCGCCCGTGCCGCGACTGCGACCGGGGTAGATGCAGTGACGGCGGGGTTGTCGATCTCGGCGCCGGCGGGCGTGCCGACGAAGGTGACGTCGCCGTTGGCTCCCCGCCGCACGACGGCGTTGCCAGTGCTGACCTCTGCGGTCAATCGTTGCCTCGCCAGATCGGAGGTTGACAGCGGCGCGGCGGCGCCAGGGCCAGCCACGGCAAGGACCGCGGCCGCAAGCGATGCGGACGCGCCCAGGACGACAAGCATCCGGACATGGGTGGGCACAGAAACTTCCTCTCGCAAGCGACGGATAAGTCAGCTCTGGTGGTACTGACCGGCCTCGCACAGGAAGCCAGGGACGGTGTCCTCGAAGGCGACCTTGAGGTCGCCGTACGAGCTGAAGCCGATCTCGACGTCGGCTGCAGTGAGCAGGGGTGAGTCGGCGGGGATCTCGAACTGCCAGCCGTCGCCGTCGGGCTCGATGCTCGGCATACCGTTGGCCGGTGCCGCGGTCCCGTCCCAACACTGGGCGCTGGCGTGCTCACCGCTGTTCATCTCGTTCTGCGTCCTGACGTACGCGCGCAGACCCTTGAAGTAGCTGACCTGGCTGGCCTCGCGGTATGTCTCTGCGTCGGCGCGCGTTTCCGGCGTCGAGGGCCCGACCAGCTCGGGTTGATAGGTGTAGGTGCCTGATCTTCCGTCGAGACCCTGCTTGACCTGGAGCTTCGCCTCGCGGGCTGCCTCCTTGGCCGTCATGGGGAAGAACGGGTCGTAGGATTCGTCGCCGCTGTCGTAGATCTTGTCCGGCCCCCAGATGTCGTCTCGGGTCTTGAAGCCGTACTCCGCGTAGTGGACCAAGGCATCGACGCCCTCATCAGCTAGCGCCTGCTCGATCGCCGCGGGGTCGTCGAGCCGAGGGATGGTCAGGCTAATACCGCCGTCAGGGGCTGGCGCGGTGGCCGGCGCCGTAGCCGGATCGGTGATGCTGTGCTGCGCCGGTTGCTGCCCTACCAACGTCGAGCCGGTGCCGACGACGCCGAACACGGCCAGGGCGGCGACCGCGCCGGCAAGGCGGGTACGCCGCAGCCGGGCGCGGCCGCGCCGGAGCGCGCCGGCGGTGATGTCAGTGACGTCGAAGTCGGACGCGATCCGGTGCATGGTCGTGGTGAGTGCCTCGTCGGGCGGGGTGGTGGGCATGTCATCTCTCCTCGTCACGGTGATCTCGTCACAGGGGCTGGGGCTGGAGGGCGCGGGCGAGGGCGGCGAGCGCACGCGAGGTGCTGCTCTTGACCGTGCCGGTCGGCAGGTCGAGCGTGGCGGCGACCTCCTCGACCGAGAGGCCCCAGTAGTGCCGGAGCACCACCACCCGGCGCTGGCCGGCGGGCAGGGCCTTCAGCGCCTGCATCAGCTCTTCGGCATCGGCGAACTCGAAGCCCTCGGGACTCGCGCCGAGGACCGGCTCGGCCACCGCGTGCTCGCGGCGCCAGGGACGGCGGTACTCGTCCTTGATGCTGTTGATCAGCACCCGCCGTACGTAGGTGTCGACGCTGTCGGTCCGGGAGAGCCGCGGCCAGGCCGTGTAGACCTTGGCCAGCGCGTTCTGCACCATGTCCTCGGCCTGGTGCTGATCGCCGCACATGAAGCGAGCTACGCGCAGCAGGTGATGCTGGCGCCCCTTCACGTAGGCGGTGAACTCCTCGTCCCGGGTCGATCGCCGCATGCCTCTGCCTCCTCTCCTCGGCCTCTCCTGATCAAATGCGTGCAACTACACGTAGCCACGCGAGGATCGGTTCCAGTTCGCTCGCAGACGCAGAAAGCAGTGCGCTCTGCGGCGATCTGTGCGCGCGAAGGAGCCCCGGAGGCTGACGCCTCCGAGGCTCGTCGTGATGGTGCTGCGCTGCTCGCCTAGCGGTGTCGGCGTACCTCGACCATGCCAGCCACCGCCCTGGGCGACTACCAGAGAGTCGGCTGTTGGGTCGTCGTGGTCATACCTCCGCACGGGACGCAGCACACGTCGCTCGGCGCACGAACACGGGTGCGAGTGCGCGCTGAGTCGAAGGGCTCGTCACGTGCTCGTCGGACTGCGACCCGACGTGCTGTTAGGTCCCGGCACTGTGCACGCTGCGTCCACTGTGGGCCCGTCCGCATCGCGACTCTTCCGGGATGCGTCCAGCCCCCATCTCCCCGGGCAGCACCAGGCTGCGCCGATTCCTCGCCCGCATAGGGATAGCGGTGCTGCTGCTCGGCGTCTTTGCGGCCGGCGCGTTGTCGATGAGGCCGGACACGGTCGCCCACATGCGATCTGAACCGGCCGGCAGCAAAGGCGCGCACCGAGCGGCGACGTTCGACCCGCAGTTGGTCGGTCCTGATCCAGAGGCGCGAGCCTTCGCCGACGCCGCGGGCGCGAAGGGCCGCGGCCGGCCCAACATCGTGCTGGTCACGACCGACGACATGACGTTGTCGGATCTGCGATTCATGCCTGTCGCCCGCCGGCTGCTAGGCGCGGAGGGGGTGACCTTCGATCGCTTCCTGTCGCCGGACCCACTGTGCTGCCCCGCTCGCGCCGCGATCCTCACCGGCCAGTGGGGCCACAACAACGGCGTGAAGTCCAACCAGGCGCCGTACGACTACGCAGCGCTCCAGGCCGGAACGGCGCTCCCCGTGTGGCTGCACCGGGCGGGGTATCGCACGGCGTTCACCGGCAAGTACCTCAATGGGTTCGGCACCCGCGGTCCGCGTCAGCCCGGCTGGGACTACTGGGACGCGACGATGGCCGGCCAGTATTCATACCAACCGTTCGCCATGGCCAACAACAAGAAGAAGCCGACGAGGTACGACGACATCAACAACGTCGACTACATCAACTTTCGGGTGAACCGCCTGATCGACCAGTGGGCGCCCAAGGCCAAGCCCTTCTTCATCTGGGCCTCACAACTGGCCCCGCACAACCGCATCCTGAACGGCAAGAGCCGACCAACGGCCCTCCCGGCGCACCGCTACCGGCACGCCTTCCGCGGTAAGCGGTCGCCGTCCCTACGCGACCCGGCGTACGACGAGTTCGACCTCAACGACAAGAACGTCTACGTCCGTGGTGCGCCGATGGTGACCAGTCGGAAGGTGAACCAGATCTTCCGATCGCGGATCCGGTCACTACAGGCGGTCGACGACGGGATCGCCCAGCTCGTGTCAAGGCTGAAGGCTCATCACGTCCTCGACAACACCTACATCGTGTTCACCTCTGACAACGGCTTCCTGATGGGGGAGCACCGACTGATCGAGAAGAACCTTCCGTACGCTCAATCGATCGGGGTCCCGCTGCTGATCCGCGGACCTGACGTGCCTCGAGGCGAACATCGCGACCAACTGGCGACCATGGTCGACCTGGCCCCGACCTTCGCCGAGGTGGCCAACGCGCAGCCTCTGGTGCAGACCGACGGTCAGTCGCTGCTGCCGGTGCTGGAGCGAGACCTCCCACTCCGAGAGACGGTGCTCATCCAGGCAGGTCCGGCCAAACAGGCGGCGTCGGCCGACGGATGGTTCTGGCGCGGCGTCACCACAGGTCGCTATACCTACGCCCGCTACTACGCGGACGGCTTCGAGGAGCTCTTCGACCACGACTACGACCGAGCCGAGGTCGCTAGCGTGGTCGCCGATCCGGCGTACGCCGCAGTCCTGGCAGAGCTGCGCCGGCGTACCGAGGTACTGGGTGCGTGTGCCGGGGCTGCCGAGTGCAGTGCCACGTTCCCAGCGCTCCCGACCCCTGGCAGCTAGCTGCGGCGATCCTGTGCGCGCGAACGAGCCCCGGAGGCTGAAGCCTCCGGGGCTCGTTGCTCGAAATGCAGGTCAGGGCAGTTCGAAGCCCGGGTCGGCGGCCGCTTCGAGGAGCTCGTCGGATGAGAAGCCCTGGGTCGGCATGGGCCCGGGGTCGAGCCGCGGGGGGATCGTCGGCTCCTCGGTGTAGCGATCGCTCGTCGTCACGATGACGACCGTGCCGTCAGAGTGCTCCGCCGCTACCCGCAGACCGATGCCACCGTGGCTCCGGTAGACGGAGACCTTCGCGTCGACAACACCGGCCGGAGGCGTACCCATCGACTCCCAGTCCGGGTCGGCTGACCGTAGATCCTCCTCCGCCGTGGCCCAGTCGCGGTACACGTCGATCGAGAC
>DOWL01000030.1:10340-11070 GCA_003519585.1 Nocardioides sp.
ATCGAGACCATGCCGACTCCGTCGCTGTCGGATGAGGTCCACTTCGGCCGCATCCCGAGTCCGTTGACGCCACATGGTTCGACCGTCTTGTCGACGCTGAACCAGGAGCCCGAGACCGGCTGCAGGTGCTGTCGCTCTGAATCGAGATGCTTGACCAGGAGCTCGAAGTAGGCACCGAGCGCCGGCCGTAGCCCGGGGTCGTCGTCGGCGATACGAACCGGGCTCTCGCCTTCGAGCAATCGGGCCCCTGAACACGTGAGCTCGATCAGACTCTGCTGAGCCGATGGTGTCGGCGGTACGGACGGCGGCAGCGGCGGAACCGACGGCGTCGTCGACGCGAAGCCGGTCGTCGAACGCTGCGGCTCCTGCGGGCCAAGCAACCCGGAGCTCGAGCCGGCGATGCCGACCACGCCGACGACAGCCAGGGCGGCGACCGCGCCGGCGGCGCGCGTACGGCGTACGCGCGTGCGGCCGGTGCGGAGCACGGTGTCGGTGACGTCGACGCCGTCGAAGTGGTGGGCGTTGCGGTGGAGGCTGGCGGTCAGCGCCTCGTCCTCGGGGGTGGTGTGCATGTCGGTGCTCCTGTTCAGAGTGGATTCGTCAGTGGGAATGGTCAGTGGGGCTGGGGCTGCAGTGCGGCGGCGAGCGAGGCGAGGGCACGCGAGGTGTAGGCCTTGACCGTCCCGGTGGGGACGTCGAGCGTGGTGGCGACCTCCTCGACCGAGAGGCC
>DOWL01000030.1:11151-12253 GCA_003519585.1 Nocardioides sp.
GGCGACCTCCTCGACCGAGAGGCCCCAGTAGTGCCGGAGCACCACTACGCGGCGTTGCGCGAGCGGCAGTGCCTGGAGGGCCCGCATCAGCTCGTCGGCGTCCACCAACTCCAGGCCGGTGGGACTCGCACCGAGGGCCGGGTCGGCCACCGCGTGCTCACGGCGCCAGGGACGGCGGTACTCGTCCTTGACGCTGTTGACCAGCGCGCGGCGTACGTAGGAGTCGACGTCGTCGGCTCGCGATACCCGCGGCCACGCGGCGTACAGCTTGGTCAGCGTGCTCTGCACCAGGTCCTCGGCCTGGTGCACATCACCGCACAGGTAGTGGGCGACCCGCAGCAGATGCCGCTGGCGTCCCTTCACATAGGCGGTGAACTCCTCGTCCCGCGTCGATCGCCGCATGGCATGTCCTCAACCTCGTCCGAATTGCGCACATCCAGACGTAGCCGGGTTGCGATCGGTTACACGAGGTCACGGAGCGCACAGACCCGTGCGCTCTGCGGCGATGTCCGCGCCCATTCGTCCGACCAGCGTGGGCAACCCCTGCCCTGACTTGGGTCGGTCGAGCACGGCCGCACCGTGGAGCGGTGGCGTATCAACCTTGCTGCGGGGTTGAGACGTTGAGGAGCCACCGCCACCCCGACAGCAGGTCCGCGGCCCCCGAGGCAGGGGTGGACTATCAACCTTCCCGCGCGGTCATGGGGTTGAATACCCACCGCCGCCAGGCGCCAGCGACCCGACGACCGCCCTAGCGGAAGACCACCGTCCGGTTGCCGTTGAGCAGGACGCGGCTCTGCGAGTGCCAGGCGACGGCGCGGGAGAGGACGGCGGCCTCGACGTCGCGGCCGGCGGCGACCAGCTGCTCGGGGTTGTGGGTGTGGTCGACGCGGGTGACGTCCTGTTCGATGATCGGGCCCTCGTCGAGGTCGGCGGTGACGTAGTGCGCGGTGGCGCCGACCAGCTTCACGCCTCGGTCGAACGCCGCGTGATAGGGCTTGGCGCCCTTGAACGACGGCAGGAACGAGTGGTGGATGTTGATGGCGCGACCGCCGAGCTCACGGCACAGGCCGTCGCTGAGGATCTGCATGTAGCGCGCCAGCAC
>DOWL01000030.1:12360-19433 GCA_003519585.1 Nocardioides sp.
AGGATCTGCATGTAGCGCGCCAGCACCACGAGGTGGATGCCCTCACCGTCGACCAGCTCCATCAGCTGTCGCTCGGCCTGCTGCTTGGTGTCGGGGCTGACGGGGATGTGGTGGAACGGGATGCCGTAGGTCTTGACCAGCGGCTGGGCGTCGGGGTGGTTGGAGACCACCGCGGGGATGTCGATGTTGAGTGAGCCGGTGCTGTGCCGGAACAGCAGGTCGTTGAGGCAGTGCAGCTGCTTGGAGACCATGATCAGCGTGCGGTACGGCGACGCGGAGGACCACAGCTCGTAGTCCATGTCGAACTCACCCGCCACCGAAGCGAACTCCTCGCGCAACACGTCGGCGGAGATCGGCGAAGAGACCTCGAAGTCGATCCGCATGAAGAAGCGGTCGTGGCGTACGTCGTCGAACTGCTGCGACTCGAGGATGTTGCCGCCGAACCTCAGCAGGAAGCCGGTGACGGCGTGCACGATCCCGGGACGGTCCGGGCAGCTCAGGGTGAGGACGAAGTCGCCGGCGGTCTCGGCAGTGCTCGCAATGGTCATGCCTCAGTCCCCCAGCTCGGCGCGGCGACGGACGACGTACTCCTCGAGCTCCTGGCGCACCGCGTCGTCGAGCGGCGGCGGCTCGTAGTCCTCGAGCTTCTTCTTGTAGATCTCGCCGGCGCGGGTGGCGGTGTCCTTGGCGCCGTTGCGCATCCACCGCTCGTAGTTGTCCGAGGAGTTGAGGAAGGGGCGGTAGAAGCAGGTGCGGAACCGCTCCATCGTGTGCATGGCACCGAGGAAGTGGCCTCCGTGGCCAACCTCCTCGTGAGCGCCGAAGGCCATCGACTCCTCGTCGATCTCGAGCGGCGTGAACTCGGCCTGGAGCATCTCCACGATCTGCGCGTCGATGACGAACTTCTCGAACCCGGCGACCAGGCCGCCCTCGAGCCAGCCCGCCGAGTGCATCACCCAGTTGGCGCCGGCCAGGAACGTCGGCATCAGGGTCATCAGCGCTTCGTAGCCCGCCTGGGCGTCGGGCACCTGGGAGGAGGTGAGGCCACCACCGGTGCGGAACGGCAGGTTGAAGTGCCGCGCGATCTGGCCGGTGCAGAGCAGGCCGATGCCGCTCTCCGGCGTACCGAACGTCGGCGACCCGGACTGCATGTCGATGTTGGAGAGGAAGGAGCCGAAGACCACCGGGGCGCCCGGCCGGATCAGCTGTGAGAGCGCGATGCCGGAGAGCGCCTCGGTGATCTGCTGGACCAGCGCCGCCGGGATGGTCACCGGCGACATCGCGCCCATCAGGATGAACGGCGTCAGCACGACCGGCTGCGCGGCCGCGGAGTATTCGAACTGCGACTCGAGCATCCGGTCGTCCCAGCGCAGCGGGCTGTTGCAGTTGATCAGGGAGATGATCGCCGGGGTCTCCTCGATCGCCTCCCGCGAGCCGAACAGGATCTCGGTCATCGCGATCGTGTCGGCGGCGTTGACGCCCGAGACGACGTTGCCCATGTAGAGCTTGTCGGTCAGCGTCTGCAGCGCGTAGACCATGTCGAGGTGGCGGCTGTCGAGCGGGGTGTCGTTGGGCTCGTTGACCACGCCGCCCGCCGAGTCGAGCACCGAGAAGCTCTGCGCGAGCCGCGCGAAGTTGCGGAAGTCCTCCATGGTGCCGTCGCGGCGTACGTCGCCCTCACGCACGAACGGCGGCCCGTAGACGGCACCGAAGGCCATCGAGTCGCCGCCGATGTGGACGGAGTTGGCGGGGTTGCGGGCCTGGAGGTCGAACTCGCTGGGGGCCTTGGCGACCTGTTCGAGGACGAAGTCGGGGTCGAGCTTGACGCAGTTGCCCTCGACCTTCTGGCCGGCCTGGCGGAACAGCTCGAGCGCTCGGTCGTCCATGAACTCGACGCCGATCTCGGTCATCAGCCGGCGCCATCCGGTCTCGAGGGTCGCCATGGCGTCCTCGGACAGGATCTCGTAGCGCGGCATCTTGTTGACGAACACGGGGTCCTCCTGATTGCGAACGTGCTGGCGAACGCTTGACCTTGATCGGATCGAGATCCTAGCCTCATCATGTGGAACTTGGGTTCCATCATGTGGAACCCATCATGTGGAACCCCGAGCGTCGAGGTCAAGAGGCAGGAAGGAGCGACCGATGGCTGCCAGTGGCACCCAGGCCGTGGATCGCGCCGCGCTGCTCATCTCGACGGTCGTGACGGCCACCGAGCCGCTCAGCTTCGCCGACCTCCAGGAGGCCTGCGACCTGCCCAAGTCCACCACCTCGCGGATGCTCACCGCA
Organism: Nocardioides sp.; assembly: GCA_003519585.1. Lineage (GTDB taxonomy): Bacteria > Actinomycetota > Actinomycetes > Propionibacteriales > Nocardioidaceae > Nocardioides. The sequence continues at coordinate 14,647 of DOWL01000030.1, forward strand.
CTCGAGCGCTCGGAGTTGCTGGAGCGCACCGACGACGGCAGCTACGTCGCGGGCGGCCTCTTCTGGCTGTACGCCGCGCGGCACGACCCGGGCGAGGACCTGGTCCGGCTGGCGCGGCAGACCCTGGCCGCCATCAGCGAGGAGACCCACGAGACGGTCAACCTCAGCATCGCCCGCGGCGACCGGGTCGTGCAGGTGGCACAGGTCGACTCGCAGTTCCTGCTCGGCACCCGCGACTGGACGCAGGTCGACGTCCCGGTGCACTGCAACTCGTTGGGCAAGGTGTTCTTGGCCTGGGAGGTGCTCCCGCTGACCGACGGTCCACTGGAGCAGCCGACCGACGCCACGATCACCGACCGCGACGCACTCGCCGCGGACTTCAAGCGCAGCCGCCGCCGCGGCTGGGCGACCACCGTCGACGAGCTCGAGGTCGGGCTCGCCGGCGTCGCCGTACCCGTCCTCGGCACCCGCGGCCAAGTGGTCGCCGCCCTGGGCGTCTCGGGACCCACCACCAGACTCGAGGACCGGTTCGACGAGCTCGGCCGGCTGTTGAGGAACCACGCGACGGAGCTGACTTCCCGGCTCCGCGGCACGACAGCTTCACCGATCACGAAAGAGGGCGCAGCATGAGCAGTCCCGAGGAGATCCTGCAGGGCCTCTACGACGAGACGCTGGTCGGCAATGCGCCCCGCGTCCTGGAGCTGACCGAGGAGGGACTCATGCTCGGCATGGAGCCGCAGACGCTGCTCTTCGACGCCCTCATCCCGTCGCTGGAGGAGGTCGGCGCACGGTTCGAGCGCGGTGACTTCTTCGTGCCCGAGATGCTGATCGCCGGCCGCGCGATGGCCGGCGCCATGGAGCGGCTGCGCCCGCTGCTCGCCGAGACCGGCGTCGAGACGGTCGGCAAGTTCCTCATGGGGACGGTCAAGGGCGATGTCCACGACATCGGCAAGAACCTCGTCAACATCATGCTCGAGGGCGCCGGCTTCGAGGTCATCGACCTCGGCGTCCAGGTCGCCCCCGAGAAGTTCGTCTCGGCCATCGAGGAGCACCAGCCCGACATCGTCGGGTTCTCGGCGTTCCTCACCACCACGATGCCGATGTTCAAGGCCAACATGAACGCCCTGGAGAAGGCCGGCATCCGCGAGCAGGTCATCGTCATGGTCGGCGGCGCCCCGGTCACCCAGGAGTACGCCGACGCGGTCGGCGCCGACGGGTACGCCGCCGACGCATCGGCGACGGTCAAGCGGGCCAAGGATCTGCTCAACCAGAAGCGCGCGAAGGTGCCTGCCTGATGGCGTACGAAGGCGAGCCTCTGCACACCGTCCTCCGCTCACCGAGCAAGGAGGTGGTGATCGGCCACGACCAGCGCTTCTGCCTGATCGGCGAGCGGATCAACCCGACCGGCCGGCGGATCTTCCAGGAGCAGCTGCGCGCCGGCGACCTGTCCGCGATCGAGCGCGACGTGAAGGCTCAGGTCGAGGGTGGCGCCGACGTACTCGACGTCAACATGGGCGTGCCACTCACCGACGAGCCCGAGTTGCTGGCCAAGGCGATCCAGCTGGTGCAGTCGCTGACCGACCTGCCGATCTGCATCGACTCCTCCGTGGTCGAGGCGCTCGAGGCCGGGCTCTCGGTCTACCAGGGCCGGGCGCTGGTCAACTCGATCACCGCCGAGGACGACCGGATGGAGGCGATCCTCCCGCTGGTCAAGAAGTACGACGCCGCGATCATCGCGCTGCCCAACGACCACGACGAGATCCCGATGGAGGCCGACAAGCGGCTGGTGCTGACCGAGAAGATCATCCGGGTCGCGACCGAGGAGTACGGCATCGCCAAGGCCGACATCGTGATCGACCCGCTGGCCATGCCGATCGGGGCCGACACCTCGACCGCGCTGGTCACGATGGAGACGATGCGCCGGATCCGCGACGACTTCGGCGTCAACATGACCTGCGGTGCCTCCAACACCTCCTTCGGCATGCCCGACCGGCACACCCTCGGCGCCGCCTGGCTGCCGATGGCGATGACCCAGGGGCTGACCTGCGCGATCATGGACGCCCGCACGCCCCAGATCGTCGACGCCGTGAAGGCCGCCGACGTCTTCATGAACCACGACGACTGGGGCATGGCCTGGATCTCCGCCCACCGCGCCAAGGCGGCCGCCACGGCATGAGCGCCGGACAGCTGTGACCGACGAGCCGATCGGAGACTTCGACCCCGAGGCCCTGCGACGCGAGGGCCTGGTCACCCCGCCCGGGGGTGGCGACGCCCAACCGCACGACGGGACCGGCCGGGTCGAACTCTCCTTCACCGTCGAGGACCCCGACCCGGCGCGCACCGCGCAGCGCCAGGTCCGGGTGCCCCCGGGGGTGACCGTCTTCGACTCCGCGTCGTGGAACGGCATCGCGATCGACTCCACCTGCGGCGGCCACGGCACCTGTCACAAGTGCAAGGTCCAGCTCAACCGCAGCGAGCCGGTGACCCGGCACGACGAGAAGACGTTCAGCAAGGACCAGCTCGACGGCGGCTGGCGGCTGGCCTGCCTGGTCAAGGCGACCCGCGACCTCTCCGTCGTCGTACCCCCACTCACCACCCGACCCAAGGCAGCGACCGTCGGCGTCGGTCGGCAGGTGATCCTGCGGCCCGCCGTACAGAAGCGGTACGTCGAACTGACCGAGCCCACGCTCGAGGATCAGACGACCGACATCGACCGGCTGCTCGCCGCGATCACCGACCTCGAGCCCCGAGCCGACCTGCACGTGTTGCGACGGCTGCCCACGGTCCTGCGCGCGGCCGACTTCAAGGTCACCGCGGTGATCGTCGACGAGGAGCTGATCGACGTCGAGCCGGGTGACACCACCGACCGGCGCTACGCGATCGCCTTCGACCTCGGCACCACCACGGTCGTGGCCACCCTGCTCGACCTGGTCACCGGTACGCCGGTCGCGGTCGCCTCGATGCTCAACCGGCAGCAGCCGTTCGGTGGCGACGTGATCAGCCGGATCAGCGCGACGATGCTCGACCCCGAAGCGCTGGAGCGGCTCCGGACCGCGGCCTGCGAGACGCTGGCGCAGCTGGCCGCCCAGGTCTGCGTCGAGGGTGGCGTGGACCCCACGCACGTCTACGAGGCCGCGATCGCCGGCAACGCGACGATGACCGCGCTGGCCCTCGGCATCGATCCCGAGCCGCTCGGCGTCGCGCCGTTCGTGATGTCCACCGCGCTGCCGCCCGCCGTACTCGCCGAAGAGCTGTCGCTCGGGCTGCACCCACGCGCCCGCGCGGTCTTCTTCCCGGCGCTCGGCGCCTACGTCGGCGGCGACATCGTCGCCGGGATGCTCGCCTCGGGGATGGACCGCGACAAGCGCACCCGGCTCTTCATCGACGTCGGCACCAACTGCGAGATCGTGCTCAGCGACGGCGACACGATCCTCTCGACCGCCGCACCCGCCGGGCCGGCGTTCGAGGGTGGTGCGATCCGCTGCGGCATGCGAGCGGCGGACGGCGCCATCGAGGTCATCAAGCTGACCGGCGACGGGCCGGCGGAGTCGGCCGTCGAGCTCGGCGTGATCGGCGACGTCGAGCCGAAGGGGCTGTGCGGCTCAGGGCTCGTCGATGCGGTGGCCGAGCTGGTGAAGGTCGGGCTGCTCGACGGCAGCGGACGGTTCGTGCCCGAGGACGTCGCCAAGGAGCTGGCGCCGTCTCTGGCCGACCGGTTGACCATGATCGGTCAGGAGCGGGTGTTCGTGCTGCACCGGCCGACCATCGACGCCGACCCGGCCGAGTGTGTGGTGCTCTCGCAGCGCGACGTCCGTGAGCTGCAGTTCGCGAAGGCCGCGATCTCGACCGGGTGGACGCTGCTCCTCGAGCAGCTCGGGCTCGAGCACCGCGACGTGCAGCAGGTGCTGCTGGCGGGCTCGTTCGGCAGCTACCTCTCGGCCGCCTCGGCCGTCCGCATCGGGCTGGTCCCGCAACTGCCGGTGCTGCGCATCGTCGCGGCCGGCAACGTCGCCGGCGAGGGCGCCAAGATGGCGCTGCTGTCGATCCGCGAGCGGGCGGGCGCCCAGGCGCTGCTGGAGGAGGTGACCTATGTCGAGCTCTCCGACCGCCCCGAGTTCAACGACCGGTTCGTCGAGCAACTCGCCTTCAGCTGAGGCTCGTACGGCGGTCATCGCGTGCGGCGCGATCGCCCAGCCGGTGGCCGACGTGGTCGCGCGCCGCGGCTGGCCGGTCGCCGTACACCCGCTGCCGCCACTGCTCCACAACCAGCCGCAGCTGATCGCCGGCGAGGTCCGCACGCTCGCGGTCGAGCTGTCCGCGACGTACGACGTGGTCGCCGTGGCCTACGCCGACTGCGGCACCTACGGCGCGCTCGACACGGTCTGCGACGAGCTCGGGCTGCGCCGGCTCCCGGGACTGCACTGCTACGACCTGTTCGCGGGTGAGTCGCGGCTGGCGTCGTTCCTCGACGAGCAGCCCGGGACCTACCTGTTCACCGACTTCCTGGTCCGTTCCTTCGAGCGGACCGTCGTCCGCGAACTCGGCCTCGACCGCTACCCCGAGCTGGCCGAGGACTACTTCCGCCACTACACGCGCGTGGTCTGGCTCGCCCAGGAACCCACCCCCGACCTCCGGGCCCGCGCCGAGGCCGCTGCCGCCCGGATGGGCCTGCCGCTCACCGTTGTCGAGACCGGCGACGTCAAGCTGGAGGTCGCGCTCGAGGAGTTGCTTGCCCTGGCGCGCTAGCCGCGAGTTTCGTCGGTCGACCGACGAAACTCGTGCTTGGA
>DOWL01000170.1:0-840 GCA_003519585.1 Nocardioides sp.
CCTGATCGACGAGGCCGCCTCGCGGTTGCGGATGGAGATCGAGTCCTCGCCCGAGGAGATCGACCAGCTGCGGCGCCGGGTCGACCGGCTCAAGATGGAGGAGTACGCCCTCGAGAAGGAGCACGACGACGCCTCCCGCGAGCGGCTCGAACACCTGCGCGCCGACCTCGCCGACAAGGAGGAGGAGCTGCGCGCGCTGGAAGCCCGCTGGGAGAAGGAGAAGTCCTCGCTGGAGGGCGAGGGTGAGCTGCGCCGCCGCCTCGACACGGTCAAGATCCAGGCCGACAAGCTGATGCGCGAGGGCCGGCTCGACGAGGCCAGCGAGATCCTCTACGGCCAGATCCCCGTGCTCGAGAAGTCGCTGCGCGCGGCCGCGGAGGCCGAGGCCTCGACCGTCGAGCCGCTCGTGGGCGAGGAGGTCGGGGCCGAACAGGTCGCCGACGTGGTCGAGGCCTGGACCGGCATCCCCACCGGCCGGCTGCTCGAAGGCGAGACCGCCAAGCTGCTGCGGATGGAAGACGTCATCGGCGAGCGGTTGATCGGCCAGCACGACGCGGTGCGCGCCGTCAGCGACGCCGTACGCCGTTCGCGGGCCGGCATCTCCGACCCGAACCGGCCGGCCGGCTCGTTCCTGTTCCTCGGCCCCACGGGCACCGGCAAGACCGAGCTGGCCAAGTCACTGGCCGACTTCCTCTTCGACGACGAACGGGCGATCGTCCGCATCGACATGAGCGAGTACTCCGAGAAGCATTCGGTGGCCCGGCTCGTGGGTGCGCCCCCCGGTTACGTCGGGTACGACGAGGGCGGCCAGCTCACCGAGGCCGTGCGGCGGCGCCCCTA
>DOWL01000170.1:1047-3113 GCA_003519585.1 Nocardioides sp.
CGGCTCACCGACGGGCAGGGCCGCACGGTCGACTTCCGCAACACGATCCTGATCCTCACCAGCAACCTCGGCTCGGCCTACCTCGTCGACCCGACGCTGGATGCGGACAAGAAGCGCGAGTCGGTGCTCGCGGCCGTGCGCGCGTCGTTCAAGCCGGAGTTCCTCAACCGGCTCGACGAGATCGTCATCTTCGACGCGCTCACCCAGCCCGAGCTGGCGCGGATCGTCGATCTCCAGCTGGCGATGCTGGAGAAGCGGCTGGCGGTCCGACGGATCTCGATCCGGGTCAGCGACGAGGCGCGGGCCTGGCTGGCCGAGACCGGCTACGACCCGGCGTACGGCGCGCGCCCGCTGCGCCGGCTGATCCAGTCGGCGATCGGCGACCCGCTCTCGCGGATGCTGATCGGCGGCGAGGTCGCCGACGGCGGTGCGGTGACGGTCGAGAAGGGTGCCGACGGGCTCGAGCTGCACGCCGCCTGACGCACCGCCTGACGCACCGCCTGACCCCTGCGCATCGGCCCACCCGGAGAATGGAGCCATGAGTCAGTCCACGCCCGCCCGCCCGGCCCAGGTGACCCTGGCCGGGTGGCTGGTGGTGGGCGGCTCGGTGCTCGTCGTACTGCTGGCCTTCAGCGAGGTAGCCGGGCTGCGCTCGCTGGAGACCCGGGAGGCCGTCGAGGACTACCTCACCCGGCCGCCAGGGGACTCGCTCGGCCTGGGTGTCGAGGGCGTGCTCGAACTGCTGCGGATCGCCTCGATGGTCACCGCGGCCAGCGCGGCGGCCAGTGCGATCCTCGGGTGGCAGGCGCTGCGTCGCTCCAAGGGCGCGCGGGTGGCCCTCTCGATCCTGGCGGTGCCGCTGCTGGTCAGCGGCATCTTCGTCACCGGCATCACCGGGGGCGGGGTGATCCCCGCGATGGTCACGGCGGCGATCGTGATGCTGTGGTTCCAGCCGGCCCGCGACTGGTTCAACGGCACCGTCCGCACCGCACCCCCGACGCCGCTGCCCCCTCCGGCGCAGGCGCCGGTCGGCCGCGACCCGTTGCTCGACCTGCCGCCGCCGACCACGCCGCCGCTTCACGCCGCTCCCTACGCCGCCCCCAACGCCGGACCGCCCACGCCGTACGCCGGTCGGGTTGCCGATCGAGGGGCGGCCCCGGCCACGGCGCCGAGGCCGCCCGCGGTCCGGTGGGCGTGCATCCTCACCTGGGTGTTCTCGGTGCCGGCCCTTGCCCTCTTCGGCGACACGCTCATCGCGATGCTGCTGGACCCCCAACAGATGGTCCAGGAGATGCACGACCAGAACGCCGAGATCGCCGATCAGTTCAGCGACGGTGCGATCCAGGCGGTGCTCTACACCAGCTGCGCCGGCATCATCCTCTGGTCGGCCGCCGCGATCTGGCTGGCCGTCCTGGTGTGGCGCCGGGTCTGGTGGGCCGGCCCGGTGCTGATGGTCTCGGCCGCCGCGGCCGCCGCGCTGTGCCTGCTCGGGGTGCTGGCGTCGTTCGTGTTCGCCATCCCCATGGTCGCCTGCGCCGGCGCGCTGGCGCTGCTGCTCCGCCCCGAGTCGCGCTCCTGGCTGCGCAGGTCCGCGTAGCGCAGGTGCCAGGCCAGCATGAAGCCGGTCGCGAGAGTGTGGAACAGGTGCAACACCCACAGCGGCCCCGGTGGCAGGCTGAAGACGTAGAACGCGTAGAGCCCGTTGCCGACGGTGGCGAGCACCAGGTTGCCGCGGCTGTACGACGACACGTCGCGGGTGCGCAATGCCTTGGTGAGCATCGGCAGGGTCGAGCCGACGAACACCGCCGTCGATAGCGAACCGGCCATGATGGCGAAGTCCATCGCGCACCCCCTTCCGCTGCTCGTCGTGGAACGCGCCGGTCGGCGCGGTGATGACAAAGCTGCCAGCGGGCTGCGGTCGCGACATGGGGAGCGGCCCCCGATCTTCGGCGGTCGGGCGCGGGTCGGGTCCCCTAGGTAACGCCCCTTGTAACTGAGTGTCCGTGCATCTGATCGGGCGTGAGAACGCCTGCGTAGATGTGCGAACACTCAGTTACAAGCACGCG
>DOWL01000170.1:3286-14145 GCA_003519585.1 Nocardioides sp.
GGGCCCGCAGGTCCGCGGCAGCGAGCCGAGCCAGACCCTCCTCGATCACCTCGCGGTCCTTGCAGAACGCGAACCGGACCAGGTGCCGGCCGCCCGCAGGGTCGGCGGGGTCGTCGTAGAACACCTGCGTAGGGATGGCGACCACGCCGGCGCGCTCGGGTAGCGCCAGGCAGAACGACATCCCGTCCGGCCAGCCGAGGTCGCGGACCGAGGCGCTGGCGAAGTAGGTGCCCTGGGGGCTGTACGCCGCGAGCCCGGTGCCGGCGAGCCCCTTGAGGAGCAGGTCCCGGCGGTCCTGGAGGTCGCGGCCCAACGCCCGGGGGAAGTCGGGCGCCTCGTCGAGGGCCAGCGCCACCGCCGGCTGGAGGGGTGAGCCGGAGGTGAAGGTGAGCCACTGCTTGGCCGCCAGCACCGCACCGACGAGCTCGGGCGGACCGGTCGCCCAGCCCACCTTCCAGCCCGTGAAGGAGTAGGACTTCCCGGCACTGGACAGCGTCAGGGTCCGCTCGAACATCCCGGGCAGCGTGGCGATCGGGACGTGCTCGACCCCGAAGGTCAGGTGTTCGTAGACCTCGTCGGTGATCACCACGAGGTCGTGTTCGAGGGCCAGGTCGGCGACCGCCTGCAACTCCTCGCGGGTGAGCACGGTGCCGGTGGGGTTGTGGGGGCTGTTGAGGAGCACGAACCGCGTGCGGTCGGTCACCGCGGCGCGCAGCGCATCCACATCGAGGCGGAAGTCGGGCTCGCGCAGCGTGACCGGGCGACGTACGCCACCGGCCATCTGGATCATCGCGAGGTAGGAGTCGTAGTACGGCTCGAGCACCACCACCTCGTCGCCCGGCTCGACCAGCCCGAGCAGGGCGGCCGCGATCCCCTCGGTGCACCCGGTGGTGACGACCACCTCGCGATCGGGATCGAGCTCGAGCCCGTAGTTCCGCTGCTGGTGTCGGGCGATGGCCTGGCGCAGCTCGGGCCGGCCAGGCCCCGGTGCGTACTGGTTGGCTCCGTGCTCGAGCGCTCGCACCGCCTCCGCGATCACCTCCGGTGGCCCGTCCTGGTCGGGGAACCCCTGCCCCAGGTTGACCGAGCCGGTGCGTACGGCGAGCGCCGACATCTCGGTGAAGATCGTCGGGGCGATGCCCTGGAGCCGCGTGGCGAGGGTGGTCACGCGGCTCACGCTACTGACGATTCGTCTGCGTCCTCACGTGGCTTCACCCGCTGGCGGCCGCAGACGAATCGAGGTGTTGGATGGGGGCCGTGACCACAGATCCCACGCTGGCCGCCGAGATCGACGCCGCGTGCCGGCTCTCCGGCACGTTCACCCTCCGGTCCGGGCAGGTATCGCACGAGTACTTCGACAAGTACCTCTTCGAGACCGAGCCGGCGCTGCTCGCCCGGGTCGCCGAGGCGATGGTCGACCTGGTGCCCCGCGGCACCGAACTGCTCGGCGGTCTCGAGATGGGCGGGATCCCGATCGCGACCGTGCTGAGCGCGCGGACCGGTACGCCGGCGCTGTTCGTGCGCAAGAAGGCCAAGGAGTACGGCACCTGCAAGCTGGCCGAGGGTCCCGAGGTGGCGGGCCGCCGGATCACGCTGATCGAGGACGTCATCACCACCGGTGGGGCGGTCCGCGACGCCACCCATGCGCTCCGCGAGCGCGGCGCCATCGTCGACGTCGTGGTCTGCGCGATCGACCGCAGTCCGGAGGGCGAGAACCCGCTGGCCGACGTCGCCCTGGAAGTCCGGCCGGTCCTCACCAAGGCCGATCTCGACGCTGCAAGAAGTCGGTGACCCGTCGCTACTCGTGGTGAGTAACGACGGCTCGGCATGAAATTGGCGGTGACCCGTCGCTACTCGTGATGAGTAACGACGGGTCGGCGGGCAGATTCAGACGTCGGCGCCGGCTGCGTCGGGCTGGGGGTCGGTGTCCGGAGTGGACTGAGCCGACTGAGCCGAGGCCTGCTCGGCCTGAGCGGCGGCCGCGCGCCGGCGACGGGCCCGGCGGTGCTTCCACCACTCGTAGCTGATCGGGACGATCGAGAAGGCCAGGATCGCCAGGACGGCGTAGTCGATGTTCTCGCCGAGTGCCGGGAAGGTCTCGCCGAGGAAGTAGCCGAGCAGCACGATGCTGACCACCCACAGCGCGGCACCGATCGCACTCCACGTGAAGAACCGGCGCCGCTCCATCATCGTCACTCCGGCCACGACGGTGATGTAGGTGCGCACGAACGGCACGAACCGGCCGATCACCAGCGCCTTGTTGCCGTGCTTGTCGAAGAACGCGCTGGTCTGGTCGAGGTACTTGCGCTTCATGATCCGGCCGTCGTGCTCGTACAGCGGTGGACCGAGCCGTCTGCCTATCTCGTAGCCGACCACGTTGCCGAGGAACGCCGCGAGGGTCAGCAGGCTCACCGCGAGCAGCAGCTCGAGCGGCTTGCTCTCCACCCCGAGCACGGTGTACTTGCCGCCGGCGATGAACAGCCCCAGCGCGAACAGCAACGTGTCGCCGGGCAGGAACGGGAAGAACAGCCCGCACTCGACGAAGACGATGGCCAGGCTGACCCAGAGGAACGCGCCGCCGAACTCGCTGAGCAGCCAGTCGGGGTCGAGCCACTTGATGCCCAGCAGCATGGGCTCCACGAACGGTGCCAGGTCCGGGAGCAACGTCACGGCGCAATGCTACGTGGCGCACCCGTACGTCGGCTGGCGGTCGCGGGCCTTGCCTCATGTCAGGTACGGCCGTCGTGTCTACTGTCGGTCCGTGGGCCGCCAGCAGGATGACGCCGAGCCGGATGGGGCCGAGTCGGACGACGCCGAGCCGGACGAGCGTGCGCCGTACGACCCGATGCCGCACGGACCGCCCGAGGTGGGGGTGGGACCGTGGGTGGGTCCGTGGCCGGACGGCGCGGAGTACGACGCCCAGCTGCTGGCCGAGGGTGACCGCCGCAACGTCGTGGACCGGTACCGCTACTGGACGCTCGCGGCGATCGTGGCCGACCTGGACCGGCGCCGCCACGACTTCCACGTGGCCATCGAGAACTGGCAGCACGACTTCAACATCGGCACGATCGTGCGCTCGGCGAACGCGTTCCTGGCTCGCGAGGTGCACATCGTCGGCAACCGCCGTTGGAACCGGCGCGGGGCGATGGTGACCGACCGGTACCAGCACGTCCGCCACCATCGCGACGTACCGGCGCTGGCCGCGTACCTGCACGAGCAGCCGGGCGGCCCCGTGGCGCTCTGGGGCATCGACAACCTGCCTGGGTCGCTGCACCTCGAGACCACGGAGGTGCCACGCCGGGTCTGCTTCCTGTTCGGGCAGGAGGGTCCGGGGCTGTCCGAGCCCGCGCGCGATGCGTGCGATGCGACCTTCTCGATCGCGCAGTTCGGCTCGACCCGCTCGATCAACGCCTCGGCCGCGGCCGCGATCGCGATGCACTCCTGGATCCGCACGCACGCCGACCTATCCGGCGGGGACGCCTGGCGTGGCTCGGAGCACTAGGGTTTGAGCATGCCGATCGCCACCCATGAGAAGTACGCCGAGATGCTCGACGCGGCCCAGCAGGGGAACTACGCGTTCCCCGCCATCAACGTCTCGTCGTCCCAGACCTTGAACGCCGCGCTCCAGGGGTTCGCGGACGCCGGCTCCGACGGGATCATCCAGGTCTCCACGGGCGGCGCGGAGTACCTCTCCGGCCCCAACGTCAAGAACATGGTGACCGGTTCGGTCGCCTTCGCGGCGTACGCGCGCGAGGTGGCTGACAGCTACCCGGTCAACATCGCCCTCCACACCGACCACTGCCCGAAGGACAAGCTCGACGGCTTCGTGCGGCCGCTGCTCGCGATCTCGGCCGAGCGCGTGGCGCGTGGCGAGGAGCCGCTGTTCCAGTCGCACATGTGGGACGGCTCGGCGGTGCCACTCGAGGAGAACCTCCAGATCGCCGAGGAGCTGCTCGCGGCCTGTGCCCGGGCCAACATCGTCCTGGAGATCGAGGTCGGCGTCGTGGGTGGTGAGGAGGACGGCGTCGAGGGCGCGATCGACGACAAGCTCTACAGCACTCCCGAGGACGCCATCGCCACGGTCCGTGCGCTCGGCACCGGCGAGCGGGGCCGCTACCTCACCGCTCTGACCTTCGGAAACGTGCACGGTGTCTACAAGCCGGGCAATGTCAAGCTGCGCCCCGAGATCCTCAAGAACGCCCAGGAGGCCGTCATCGCGGAGCTCGGACTGCCCGAGGGATCGCGCCCCTTCGACCTGGTCTTCCACGGTGGCTCCGGCTCGACGCCGGAGGAGATCAGCGCGGCGGTGGACTTCGGTGTGGTCAAGATGAACGTCGACACCGACACCCAGTACGCCTTCACCCGTCCGGTGGCGGCGCACATGTTCCACAACTACGACGGCGTGCTCAAGGTGGACGGCGAGGTCGGCAACAAGAAGGCCTACGACCCCCGTGCGTGGGGCAAGGCCGCCGAGGCAGGGATGGCCGCGCGGGTCGTCGAGGCCTGCCAGAACCTGCGCTCCGCAGGCCAGTCGCTCGGCTGAGAAGGTCACGAACCGAATACCCCGAGGGGTAAATGTGGGACCGGTCTGGACGAGTTGGGCGGTTCTGCTGCGCAGGTGCCCCCGGGGGTGTCACGATGCATCCGTGGCGACCCCATGCCGCCACACCTTCTCGGGGTTCCTGGCCGTATGCGTTCTTGGTGCGGCAGCGGGACTCGGGTGGGTGCCTGCGGCATTGCAACCAGCATCAGCGGCGGACACGACGTTCGTCGCTCAGCTGGCGTGCCCGATCGACTGGTCCCCGCTTCGCGCGGGCCCGCCGGCGGGCGACGCCTTCGACGGCAACGTCTCCGTCCTGGTCGGCGGCAACCTGAGCGCCCGCGGGAGTGCATCCGGCGCCGAAGGCGTCGTGGTCGTCCACGGTGACGCGAATTTCGCGCGCGAGACCGCCGGTTCCTACGAGCTGGGCGTCACCGGCCTGGGCTCCCAGGTCCCGCCGTACGCCGGCAGTGACATGCTGGTCGTCGGAGGCAACCTCAACGGCGACCTCGCCACCCACCTCGACGTCGGCCGGACGCTCGGCGGCGACGTTGCCGTCGGCGGCGCTGCGGCCGCGGACGCCGACCTGCACGGCGGACGGCTCGACCAGTCCGTCCCCGACGTGACCGCGCCGTACGACGAGTTGCTCGGTGGGCTGGTCGACAAATCGGCGCAGTACGCCGCGCTGGCCGCGACCGGCACGGTCGACGTCACCGACACCGCGATCACGCTGACCGGTGACGGCTCCTCTCCTCAGCAGGTGTTCACCGTGGACGGCTCGACACTGGGCGCCACGCAGCCCGAGCCGCCGGTCGAGCCTCCGGCCGGCGAGTCCCGCTGGGATCCCCACGCCGACCCCGGCCCGGACCCCGACCCCGTCATCACCGGCCGCTCGCTGCAGCTGCTCGGCGTGCCGGCCGGAGCGTCGGTGATCATCAACCTCACCGGCCCCGCTGTCGACCTCGACATCGACAGCCTGCTCTCGGCCGAGGGTGCCGTGATCGACCCGCAGGCGGACCGCGCCTTCGCCGACCTCACCACGCGGCTGCTGTGGAACGCTCCCGGCGCAACGACCGTCGACGTCGGCGGCCAGGCCCAGCTGCCGGGCAGCCTCCTCGTGCCGACCGCGCCGAGCACGACGACGCTCGCCGGGGCCGGCACCAACGGCCGCGTGCTGGTGGGCGGCGACCTGGTGCACGCCGGGTCCGGCCAGCTGCACGCCTACCCGTTCCTCCCCGACCCCGACCTCGGCTGCGCCGGCGAGGTCGCCCACCTCGGCACCCTCACCATCGACGTCGAGGTCGACGACCCGGGCAAGGTCGTCGACCCGGACCGGTTCTTCGAGGGGCGTTTCGAGTGCCGGCTCGGTGGCGTCGACGTCACCCCGCGCAATGACACCTGGCAGGTGCGGGCGACCGCCGAGCCCCGGGTGCTCTCCGACCAGATCCCCGTGGGGGCGATCTGCATCGTCACCGAGCGGCTCCAAGCTCCTCCGGCGACGGCGTGGAAGTGGGTCGACCCGGAGTTCCGTCCCGAGAAGGTGAAGGTGGCCAAGCGCGACCCGCGCTCGGTGGTCGTGCTCAACCGGGCGGTCGCCGTACCCCCGCCGTCGGCCCCGCCGACGCTCACCGCCGACCCGGCGCCGACGCTGACCGCCGACCCGGAGCCCACCGAGACCACGGAGACCGAGGCGACCTCGCCTTCGGACGCGCCGACCCTGGTGACCGAGCCGACCGACGGGCCCGCGCCGCCGACGCCGTCGTCGCAGCCGAACCCCGAGCCGTCGCCGAGCAACTCGGCGTCGGAGGAGACGGAGGCTCCCCGGGCCGACCCGCCCGGCCGCGGCGCCGGACCGGGACCGCTGGCCACCACGGCACCGTTCACGCTGCGCGGTGCCTTCGTGTGGGGTCCGCTGCTGATGCTCAGCCTGCTGACGATGGTGCTGCGGACTCGGAAGCGGCCGAAGCGGCTGCACTGAACCCCGCGTGTCGCGGTCGCTCGAACATCAGCGATGCGATGAGGCCGAGCACCAGCACCGCGGCGGGCAGCAGCATCGAGCTGGCCATCGCCTGGCTGAACCCGTCGACGAACTGCGCGGGCAGTGCGCCGCCGGACGAGCCGGTGCCGTCGAACGCCGGTAGCCCCTCGGCGGCGAGGCGAGCATCGATGAGCACCGCGATCGCGGCCGACCCGAGGACGGCGCCGACCTGCCGGGTGGCGTTGTAGATCCCGGCGCCGGCGCCGGCCTGCTGGACGGGCAGGTTGCGGGTCGCGGTCGCGGAGTTGGGCGCCCAGATGAAGGCGTTGCCGATGCCGAGCAGCACCATCGGGCCGATGATCTGCGCGATCGCCACGTCGGGCGTCATCTCCCGGGACAGCCACACCAGCGACACGATCGTGGCTGCGAAGCCGAAGCCGGTGATGTAGCGCGGGTGAGCCCGGTCGGTGAGCTGGCCGACCGGGCGGGCCAGCAGGATCGTCATGATCGCCATCGGCACCAGCAGCAGGGCCGAGCGGGTCGGGCTCAGCCCGCGCACCACCTGGGCCCACAGCATGATCGGAATGGCCAGCGCCGTGATCGCGAATCCCATCACCGAGATCGCGACGTTGGCGAGCGAGAAGTTGCGGTCGCGGAAGAGCGCCAGCGGGACCAGCGGCTCGCGGGTGTTGCGGGCCTGCCAGAAGACGAACAGGCCGAGCACCACGACGCCCGAGCCGATCATCGCCCAGATCGCCGGCGACCAGTTGTATTGGTGGCCCTCCTGGATCCCGAAGACCAGCAGGAACATGCCGACGCCGCTCAAGGCGACGCCCAGCCAGTCGAAGCGGTGGCTGTGGGTCTCGAGCGTCGGCACCAGCCGGGCCGCGAGCACCAGGCCGATCATGCCCACGGGGACGTTGATGAAGAAGATCCATTCCCAGCCTGCGGCGTCGACGAGGATGCCACCGAGGATCGGCCCGACGAGGGTGGCGACGCCCGCCGTCGCGCCCCACAGCGCCATCGCCGTACCGCGCCGGGCAGCCGGGAAGATGCGGGTGATGATCGCCATCGTCTGCGGCGTCATCATCGAGGCACCCAGCCCCTGCACCACCCGGGCCACGATGAGCAGCTCCACCGTCCCGGTCAGCCCGCACCACAGTGACGCCAGCGTGAACACCGTGAGGCCGGTCATGTAGAGCCGCTTGGGGCCGAACCGGTCGCCGAGTCGACCGGTGATGAGCACGGGCACGGCGTAGGCCAGGAGGTAGGCGCTGGTCACCCAGACGACGGCGTTGACGTCGGCGTGGAGGTCGCTGATGATCGCCGGCGTCGCGACCGAGACGATTGTCGAGTCGACCAGGATCATGAAGAAGCCCAAACACAACGCGAACAGCGCGGGCCAGGCGTCCTTCTCCTCGACCGGGGACACGACGACGGGCGCAGGCTGGGTCATGTCCCAACCCAACACCGCGCCGGGGACAATGCATTCCGTGACCCAGCACCAGGACCTGATGGCCGGCCCCCCACCCACCCACCTACCCGTCGACCCCGCGCAGGCCGACCTCGACGCCGGCCTGGCCCCCGGCGACGTCGTACGCCGACACCCGGCCTCGCCCACGGCCTGGCTGGCCCTCGGCACCCAGGCCGCCGCGTCCGACGCGGACGCGCTCACCGTCTACGCCTATGCCCGGGTCGGCTACCACCGCAGCCTGGACCTGCTGCGCCGCAACGGCTGGAAGGGCCACGGCCCGGTGCCGTGGGAGCACGAGCCCAACCGCGGCTTCCTCGGCTGCCTCGCGCTGTTGGCCCGTTCCGCCCGCGAGATCGGCGAGACCGACGAGTGGGACCGCTGCTCGGCGTTCCTCCGCGACTCCAGTCCCGCGGCGTACGACGCGCTGCTCGGCGAGCTGTAGCCCGTCGCAGCTGTAACTGAGTGTTACGACATCTGGATGGGTGTTTGAACGCCCACCTAGAGGTCCGAACACTCAGTTACAGCAACTGGAGTGACGCGTGGGGTCAGGCACTGCGTCGCCCGCGCAGCTCCCGGGCCTCGCGCAGCAACCGCTCGGGCAAGCTGATCCCGAAGCGACGAGCGGTGTCGTCGTACTCCTCTCGCATCCGTTGCAGCGCCGTACGCCTGCGCGCGCCCCAGAAATCCTCGAACACGACGCGCGAGGTGCCGATGCCGACGCGATGCAGGTCGCGCTCACGGCGCTTCTCCTCCCACACGACCTCCTCGGTGGGCCGATGTGAGAGCCCGCCCTGCTCGATCGGCACGTATTTGGCCTTTCCGTCGACCTCGAAGGCATGGCAGCCGAGGAGAATGTCGAGCCATGCGACCCGACCGTCGGGCCTGCGGACGGGGAACTGGATCTCGATGGGAGCGTCGATTCCGAGCTCCTCGACCATCAGGCGCCCCAGGGTCTCAGCGACGCTCCCAGTCTCTGGTCGGGCGAACTCGACGGCTGCACGCGTGCGGACGACGTGCGGCCACGAGACCATCGGGGCGCAGGCCGCGACCAGGTCGGCCTTGCTGACCCCCTTCCGCATGGCCGAGTCGCAAGCCACTTCGCCGTACGGCGTGCCATGCTCACGGGCGATGTCAACGGCCGTCCGGGCGAGGTCGAGGGCGGGAAGTCCGTCGACGTGGACCACTTGTTCGTCGAGGTAGCGCGCGAGATGGTGCTTGACGCCGCGCTCGGTCCAGGCCGCTGTGAATCCCGGGCGAGTGATGTGCACGTGGGGGTCGGGCGGGAGGAGGATGTCGAGTCCCAGCTCGTGGGCCGCCGAGTCGTGGCTCGCCACCCAACTGCGCCGCATGGCGAGGATTGCGGCGCGAGTCCGCAGCCGATGCTGGCCGCGGTGTACATCCAAGGAGCGCCAGAGCTCGCCGTCCGCGTAGACGCCCCGGCGCAGGATGACCAGCTCTCCGGATCTGATGTAGCTGCTGATGTAGGCCGGGGAAAGCCCGGAGTCCAACGCCTGGGACCGAGTGAGCAGCCCATGGTTGGCCGCCATCACGGCGCGTGCTTTGTGCATAGAACAGCTATGCCCGGTCTGCCTCGACTTCAGCGCCGACGTTTCGTGCTTGTGGAAAACGCACCTGCCGGCTCCGCGCCCGCGCGCTTGTAACTGAGTGTTCGAACCTCTACTTGGGTGCTCAAGCGCCCAGGTAGAAGTCCGAACACTCAGTTACAAGTGCTGGTGTGGCTGGTGGGACGAGCTCAGGCCGGCGGCGTCAGCAGGGATCGCACGGTGTCGCTCCCGAGAGCCAAGAACAGCGTGGGGAGGCGGGGGCCGCGGTCGGCGGCGACGAGCAGGTTGTAGAGCAGCTTGAAGAAGGCCTTCTGGTCGGCCTTGACCTCGTTGGTGGGCGGGGCGTCGAGGGCGAGTCCGTGGGCGAGCTTGGGTACGCCGTAGATCAGGGTGGTGGTGGTGTCGAGGTCAAGCTCGGTGGGCAGGTGGTCGAGGAGTTGGGCGAGCCACTGCCGCTCGTCGTCGCTCAACGACCTCAGGCGCTCGAGGTCAGGTGCGGAGCGGATGGTGGTGCGGTCGCCGTAGGCCTGCATCCAGTGCCACGCCCGACTGAGGCGCGGCTCGAGGTCGTCGACCGAGGCGCCGACGATGCGGCTGATCTGGGCCGGATCGCCGTTGGTGATGTCGGCGACCGACGAGAGCAGCCGGAAGGACTCGAGGTGGGCGGGCGCGGGCAGGACGCCGGCGGTCGAGGTGGATACCGCCCGTTCGTAGGCCAGCACCTGGGCATCGCGGCGCGCGGGATCGAGTGCCTTGCGGCCGAGCGCGTCCCACTCGTCGTAGAGGCGCACCACCTCGGCGCCGAAGTCGATGTTGAAGGTCTGCCGGGGATTGCGGCGGACGTAGAGCCAGCGCAGGATCGGCGCCTCGAGGATCCGGAGCGCGTCTTCGGCGGTGGGCGCGCCGCCGGCCGACGACGACATCTTCTGGACCCCTGCGAAGCCGACGAAGCCGTAGCCGAACCACGCTGGGCGCGGCATTCCGAAGATGTCCTCCACGAGCGAGTGGCCGACCGTGAACGACGACCCGGGCGTGGCGTGGTCCATGCCGGCGGGCTCGAAGTCGACGTGCTCGACGGCCCAGCGCATCGGCCAGTCGACCTTCCACACCAGCTTGCCCTCGAACTCGGTGGTGAGGTTCGTGGCGCCGACGTAGCCGTTGAAATCGCAGGTGTAGGAGAGCTCGGTCGTCTCGTCGTCGTACGCCGTCAGGGTGACGGTGTCGCGGCCGCAGTCGCGGCAGTACGGCTTGTAGGGGAAGCGGGCCAGGTCGCCTGCGCCGAGTGGCTCGTCGTCGTCAGCG
>DOWL01000170.1:14283-27244 GCA_003519585.1 Nocardioides sp.
GTCGTCAGCCGCGATCGAGTCGGCGAGGGCCGCGGCCTCCTGCTCGCTCTCGGCTTCGACGGCGGCAGCCTTGGTGCGGTGGCGCGCCAGCACCGCCTCGATCTGGTCGCGAGCCGCGACAGCCTGGAGTACGGCGTCGCGGTAGTGCCCGGCGCGGTAGCGCTCGGTCTGCGAGACCTCCTCCATGTCGACGCCCATGGCGTGCAGCGCGTCGCGCAGCGGCTCCTTGAAATGCGCGGCCCAGGAGTCGTGGCAGCCCTCCGGGTCGGGCACCGCGGTCAGCGGCCGGCCGATGTGCTCGCTCCACGACGAGTCGACGCCGGCCGGCACCTTCCGGAATCGGTCGAAGTCGTCCCACACGTGCAGGTGCCGCGTCGCGAGGCCGCGCCGGCGCAGCTCCTCGGCCACGAAGTGCACGGTGAGGAACTCGCGCAGGTTGCCGAGGTGCACCCGGCCCGACGGGCTGGCGCCCGACGAGACCGTGACGATCGAGGCTCCCTCGCCCGCGTGGCGTACGGCGTCGTCGGCGGCGCGGGTCACCCAGTCGTGCGGCTCGCCAGAACGCTCGCCTGAACGCTCGCCTGAACGCTCGCCGGAACCCTTGGACACGAGGGGAAACGCTACCCGGGCACGACGAGGGAGTACGCCGCGGGCTCGACCCGCCAGCTGCGGTGCCGCTCGGGCCCGTAGATCTCGCCGTCGGCGCTGCACCAGAACTCCTCGCCGGAGACCGTCACCGTCGACCCGCGCAGGTAGGTCACGTCGTGGCGCTCGGGGTGGCGACCGCTGGCGAGCTTGGCGCCGTACCCGATCCGCGCGAGCGGCCCGGTCGCCCGCGACACCATGACGTCGACCTTGCCGTCGCCCGGGTCGGCGTGCGGGGTGAGCGCGGTGCCGCCGCCGACGTGGGCGCCGTTGCCGACCGCGAGCTGGAGGATCGGCTGGTCGAGGTCGACCACGACCTCGCCGTCGACCTCGACCCGCACCCGGATGTGGGGCGGCTTGACGGCGGTCGACAGCGCCCCGATCGGGTAGCCGAGCCGCCCGAGGTTGACCTTGCCGACACCGATCGAGTGCAGCCGTCCCTTCCACCTCGCGCCGCGCTTGCTGGCGTGCGCGCCGGCGCCCGCATGGACGTTGTTGACCACGATCTCGCCGACCTCGTCGACCACGAGGTCCCGCGGCTTGGGCTCGCCCTCGACCAGGACCCGGGCGGCCTCTTCGACGTCCAGTGGGATGTCGTTGGAGCGCGCGTAGTCGTTGCCGGTCCCGAGCGGCAGGATGCCGAGGACCGCACCCTTGAGATCGTTGCGCCGGTAGAGCGTGGTGACCACCGCGTGCAGGCTGCCGTCGCCACCGGCCACGACGATGCGCCGCGACCCGGCGCGGTGCAGCGCGCTGTTGAGCTCACCGGGGTTGGCGGTGGCCTGCACCTCGACCGAGGTCCGGGAGCGGAGGACCGCCAGCGCCAGTCTCAGCGACTCCTCGTCGGCGGTGCCGGCGTCGCTGTTGGTGATCACGAGGATGGGGTCCATCGCCGGTGACCCTATCCTCTGGGGGTACGTCCGGCCCCCACCCAGAACGGTGTACCGAATGCCTGCGATTGCCATCATCGGAGCCCAGTGGGGTGACGAAGGGAAGGGCAAGGCGACCGACGTCCTCGGCAGTCGTGTCGACTACGTCGTCAAGTTCAACGGCGGCAACAACGCCGGCCACACCGTGGTCATCGGCCAGGGGGAGACGCAGCAGAAGTACGCCCTCCACCTCCTGCCGAGCGGGATCCTCACCCCGGGCTGCACGCCGGTCATCGGCAACGGCGTCGTGGTCGACCTCGGCGTGCTCTTCGAGGAGATCGACGGGCTCGAGAAGCGTGGCGTCGACACCTCGCTGCTGAAGGTCTCGGCCAGCGCCCACGTCATCGCCAGCTACAACCGCACCCTCGACAAGGTCACCGAGCGGTTCCTCGGCTCCCGCCGGCTCGGCACCACCGGCCGCGGCATCGGGCCGACGTACGCCGACAAGATGAACCGGATCGGCATCCGCACCCAGGACCTCTTCGACGACAAGATCCTGCGCGCCAAGGTCGAGGGCGTCCTCGAGTTGAAGGGCCAGATCCTCACCAAGGTCTACAACCGCAAGGCGCCCGGCGTCGACGAGATCGTCGAGGAGTTGGCGTCGTACGCCGACCGGCTGGCGCCGTACGTCTGCGACAGCGGGCTGCTGCTCAACCAGGCGCTCGACCGCGGCGAGACCGTGCTGCTCGAGGCCGGCCAGGCCACGCTGCTCGACGTCGACCACGGCACCTACCCGTTCGTCACCTCGTCGTCGGCCACTGCCGGCGGCGCCTGCACCGGCTCAGGCATCCCGCCGACCCGGCTCGATCGCGTCATCGGGATCGTGAAGGCCTACACCACGCGGGTCGGCGAGGGTCCGTTCCCCACCGAGCTGAACGACGACGCGGGCGAGCACCTGCGCAAGATCGGTGCGGAGTACGGCACCACCACCGGCCGGCCGCGCCGCTGCGGCTGGTACGACACCGTGATCGCGCGGTACGCCGCACGGGTCAACGGGGTCACCGACTTCGTGCTCACCAAGCTCGACGTGCTCACCGGCCTCGACAAGGTGCCGGTCTGCGTCGCTTACGACGTCGACGGGACCCGGCACGACGAGATGCCGGTCAACCAGTCCGACTTCCACCACGCGGTGCCGATCTACGAATACCTCGACGGCTGGTGGGAGGACATCTCCCACGCCCGCACGGTCGAGGAGCTGCCCGCCAACGCCCGCGCCTACGTGCAGCGGGTCGAGGAGCTGTCCGGCGCCCGGATCTCCGCCATCGGCGTCGGCCCCGCGCGCGACGAGACGATCGTCGTCCACGACCTCGTCTGACAGGTCCGCTGAGGCGCTGGTGCGGTTCACACGCGTGTAACCGGGGATTCTCGGCGGGGCCTGTTGCTGCGCCGTTCGTCCTGCGACGCTGCACTCATGAGCATCGTCACCGAGCGGGAGGCCGCCGAGGTCGCCGCCGCCAACGCCTCGGGTCGCCCACCCGTCGTCTTCGTCCACGGCCTGTGGTTGCTGGCCTCGAGCTGGGATGCGTGGAAGGAACTGTTCGAGGCCAAGGGGTACGCCGCGGTCTCGGTCGACTGGCCCGGCGACCAGCCGACGTACGACGAGGCGCACGCCAACAAGGACTCGCTGGCCGGTACGTCGGTCGCGGACGTCGCGGACCACGTCGCCGAGGTGGTGGCGGGGCTGGACCAGAAGCCGATCCTGATCGGCCACTCCTTCGGCGGGCTGCTCGTGCAGATCGTGGCCGGGCGCGGCTTGGCCGCCGGCACCGTCAGCATCGACCCGGCGCCGAGCCGAGGCGTGCTGCCGCTGCCGTTCTCGGCCCTGAAGGCGTCGTTCCCGGTGCTCGGCAACCCGCTCAACCATGGGAAGACCGTCACGCTCACCTTCGACCAGTTCCGCTACGGCTTCGCCAACGCGGTGTCGGAGGAGGAGGCGCACCGGCTCTACGAGACCTTCCACACGCCGGCGCCGGGGCGGCCGCTGTTCCAGGCCGCGACGGCGAACCTCATCCCCTGGACCGTGGTCAAGGCCGAGAAGCAGGCGGCCGACCGCGGCCCGATGCTGGTGATCAGCGGCGAGAAGGACCACATCGTCCCCTACGCACTCGCCCACGCGGCGTACAAGCAGCAGAAGAAGAACTCCGGCGTGACCGAGTTCGTCGAGATCCCGGGCGTCGGTCACTCGCTGGTGATCGACAGCCACTGGAACGAGGTCGCGGACGCCGCCCTGGCCTTCCTGGACAAGCAGGGTCTGACCCCACAGGCGAGCTGATCCATGCTGACTCCCGAGCGGGCGATCGACCGGCTGCGCGCGGCCTTCGGCGGGCCGCCCGGCTACCGCACCCTGCACGCCAAGGGTCGCTTCTACACCGGCACCTTCACCGCGACACCCCAGGCGACCGCCCTGGGCCGGGCCGGACATCTCGACGGTGAGCCGCACGAGGTGACGGTCCGGTGGTCCAACGCCGGTGGCGAGCCACGGGCCGACGGCAAGCCCGACATCCGGGGGATGGCGGTGAAGTTCCACCTGCCCGATGGCTCGGCCACCGACCTGCTCGGGCAGACCTCGCCGCGGTTCCCGACCGACGACCCCGAGGTGCTCGTCGCGATGACGGAGGCGTCGGAGAAGCCGCACACGTTACCGCTGTTCCTCGCGCGACACCCGGGCACCATCCCGACCGTGGTGGCGAGCTTCCGGGCCGGTGCGATCGGTTCGCCGACCAGCTTCGCCGACGTGACCTTCTACCCCATCCACGCCTACGGCTGGCTCGATGCCGAAGGTCGTCGGCGTTGGGTGCGCTACGTGCTCCGGGCGACCGCGACCGATGCGGACCGGCCGGCGGAGACCTTCTCGGGCCCGGATCGGTTGACCGACGAGATGGCAGCCCGGCTCGAGCGCGGTCCGGTCACCCATGAGCTCTGGCTCCAGGTCGCCGGGCCGGACGACGACCCGCACCACGCCACCTCGGTCTGGCGCGGCGCCCGCGAGCTCCTCGCGGGGCGGATCGTGGTGACCGGCGAGTTCCCCGACCCCGAGGGCGGACCGGGCACCAGCACGCCGGTGGTCTTCGATCCGGCGCGCGTAGTCGACGGCATCGAGCTGTCCGACGACCCGATCCTGCGCTACCGGCCGGGCGCGTACTCCGAGTCGGTCGCTCGCCGGACCACCTCCTAGCGTGATTCAGGCTTAGGCTCGGGGGCCGTGAAGACCCTCGTGATCGGCACCGGCGGCCGCGAGCACGCGCTCGCGCTCGCGCTGTCCCAGGACCCGGCCGTCACCGAGGTGCACGCAGCGCCCGGCAACCCGGGCCTGGCCACCGTGGCGACCCTGCACGACGTCGACCCGATGTCGGGCTCCGCCGTCGCGGAGCTCGCGGCAACGCTGGGGGTCGACCTGGTCGTGGTCGGACCCGAGGCGCCGCTGGTCGCCGGGGTCGCCGACGCCGTACGCGCGCGCGGCATCGCGACCTTCGGACCGTCGGAAGCGGCCGCGCAGCTCGAGGGCTCGAAGGCCTTCGCCAAGGAGGTCATGGCCGCGGCGGGCGTCCCGACGGCGGGGTCACGCGTCTGTGAGACGGTCGCCGAGGCCGAGGCGGCGCTCGACGCGTTCGGTGCGCCGTACGTCGTGAAGGACGACGCGCTCGCCGTCGGCAAGGGTGTCGTGGTGACCCGCGACCGGGCCGCGGCGCTCGCCCATGCGGGGGCCTGCGGCCGGGTCGTGATCGAGGAGTTCCTCGACGGTCCGGAGGTCTCGCTGTTCGCCGTCTGCGACGGCACGATCGCCTACGCGCTGCAGCCAGCCCAGGACTTCAAGCGGATCTTCGACGGCGGTCGCGGGCCCAACACGGGCGGGATGGGCTCGTACACGCCGCTCACCTGGGCTCAGCCCGACCTCGCCGACGTCGTGCTGGCGCAGGTCGTCGCGCCGACCCTGGCCGAGATGCAGCGGCGCGGGACGCCGTTCGTCGGCTGCCTCTACGTCGGCCTCGCGCTGACCGAGGCGGGGCCGCGAGTGATCGAGTTCAACGTCCGCTTCGGCGACCCCGACATCCAGCCGGTCCTGGCCGTCCTCGAGTCGCCGCTCGGGTCGTTGCTGTACGCCGCGGCGACCGGGCAGCTCCCGACGGTCCCCGCCCCCGTCTTCGGCGACGGCGCCGCGGTCAGCGTGGTGCTGGCCTCGGCCGGCTACCCGGAGTCCTCGTCGAAGGGCGACGTCATCCGCGGGGTCGGGGCGGCCGGCGGAGTGCACGACGTCGACGTCATCCACGCCGGGACCGCCATCACGGGCGACACCCTGGTCACCGCGGGCGGCCGCGTGCTCGCCGTACGCGCCCGCGGCTACGACGTCGACGACGCGCGGTCTCGCGCCTACGCCGCCGCCGACCTGATCACCTTCGACGGGCTCCAGCGCCGCAACGACATCGCCGCCGAGCCGCTCGGCGTGGTCGAGGGTGCCTCCGTCCGCTGACGCCAGCGCAGAGGGAGCCTGCTGCGAGAATGACCCTGTGACCGTCCCCAACGTCCTCGCGACCCGCTACGCCAGCGCCGAGCTGGCCGAGATCTGGTCGCCGGAGCACAAGATCGTGCTGGAACGCCGACTGTGGATCGCAGTCCTCGAGGCCCAGCGCGACCTCGGGGTAGCGGTCCCCGACGGTGTGGTCGAGGCCTATCGCGATATCGCGGACCTCGGCGAGAAAGGGGTCGACCTCGAATCGATCGCGGCGCGCGAGCGGGTCACGCGACACGACGTGAAGGCGCGGATCGAGGAGTTCAACGCGCTGGCCGGGCACGAACAGATTCACAAGGGCATGACCAGCCGCGACCTGACGGAGAACGTCGAGCAGTTGCAGGTCCGGCAGTCCCTGGCGCTGCTGCGCGATCGAGCGGTCGCTGCGCTGGCCCGGCTGGGGCGGCTGGCCGCCGAGCACGAGTCGCTGGTGATGGCGGGCCGGTCGCACAACGTCGCCGCACAGGCCACCACGCTGGGGAAGCGGTTCGCGACCGTGGCCGACGAGCTGCTCGTCGGGCTGCAGCGCGTCGAGGAGCTGCTGGCCCGCTATCCGCTGCGCGGCGTCAAGGGCCCGATGGGCACCAGCCAGGACATGCTCGACCTCCTCGACGGTGACAGCGGCCGGCTGGCCGAGCTGGAGACCCGGGTGGCTGCCCACCTCGGCTTCGACCAGGTGCTCACCAGCGTCGGGCAGGTCTACCCCCGTTCGCTCGACTTCGACGTGGTCTCGGCGCTCGTCCAACTCGTCGCCGCGCCCTCCAACCTCGCCACCACGATCCGGCTGATGGCCGGCCACGAACTGGTGACCGAGGGGTTCAAGGAGGGGCAGGTCGGCTCCTCGGCGATGCCGCACAAGATGAACACCAGGTCCTGTGAGCGGGTCAACGGCCTGGCCGTCGTCCTCCGCGGTCACCTGTCGATGGTCAGCGAGCTCGCCGGCGACCAGTGGAACGAGGGCGACGTCTCGTGCTCCGTCGTACGCCGCATCGCGCTGCCGGACGCGTTCTTCGCCGCCGACGGGCTGTTCGAGACCTTCCTGACGGTGCTCGACGAGTTCGGGGCGTTCCCCGCGGTGATCCAGCGCGAGCTCGACCGCTACCTGCCGTTCCTGGCTACCACGAAGGTGCTGATGGCTGCGGTCCGCAACGGCGTGGGCCGTGAGGCCGCGCACGAGGCGATCAAGGAGGCCGCGGTCGGCGTGGCGCTCGACATGCGCAAGGGCGCGGCCGACAACGACGTACTCGCACGGCTCGCCGCCGACCCGCGCCTCGGGCTGACCGCCGGCCAACTCGACAGCCTGGTAGCCGAGCCGATCACCTTCACCGGGGCCGCGATGGCCCAGACCCAGGAGGTCGTCCGTCGGGTCGAGCAGGTCACCTCCCGTCATCCCGAGGCGGCGGCGTACGCACCTGGCGCGATCCTCTGATTTCGCCGTCGAACGTCGTGAAGGTGCTGTCGATCAGCCAGATTCACAGCACTTCCACGTCACTCGATGCAACGGTTTCCCCCGCTGCCGGACAGGTGAGATACGTGGCCCTCTCCCTCGACGACCGCGAGCGGGCCTTCCGCGAGCTGTACGCCGCCCACTTCGACGCCGTACTCGGCTTCGCCCTGCGCCGGGTCGACCGACCCGAGGACGCCGGCGACGTCACCGCCGACACGTTCCTCGTCGCGTGACGGCACCGATCCAGGTGCTCGGCCGACCGGCGCAGATGTGGGCGTACACGTCCGACGACCACACCGCGATCCGCGAGGTCGAGGACGGCCACTGGATGGAGTTCCGCGCCCAGGGTGTCTCGCGGGCCGGCTATCTCGCCCTGCTCGATCAGCTGCGGATCGTCTCGGAGAGCGAGTTCGACGCCTCGCTGCCCGACGACTACGTCACCGAGGGCGAGCGGACCGGAGCCGCGGACCTGATCATCGCCGACATCCAGGCGGTCTCCGGGGCGGGCTTCCCGGCCGGTACGGCGCTCCAGGTCGCCGACGGGGACGCCAAGGACCGCTACCAGTTCGGTGCCGAGGTCGTCGGCCAGTACACCTGTGCGTGGCTCGAGGCCTACGAGAACGCCGAGACCCACGGGCAGCGCGGCCGGGCGCAGGAGGCACTTGCGGTGCTCTCCACCTCGCACGACTGGCCGATCCTGCACGAAATGGACAAGACCGGCGGCTACTCCGAGGTGCTCTGGCAGATCGCCGACGAGGCCCAGGCGGGCCAGCTGCAGGAGTGGTACCGCGAGGGGCTCGGCTGCCAGTAGGTCAGGCCTCGGGGGTTCACGCTACGGTGGCGCGCAGCTGCTCGGCCCGGGCGAGCAGCCGCGCCTCCTCGTCGCCGGTGAGCGGGACCTCGAGCTCGTGGAGCAGGTCGCGCACTTCGGCGAGTTCGATCTCCCGGTGCTCGGTGGGCTCGCCCGGCCGCCGTACGGTCAGGGTGCGGTGGGTGACCGAGGTGTGCCGTCCTTCGCCGTGCCGGGTCACCATCAGCTGGTGCCGGAAGTGCGAGGCCGGGTAGGTGCTCGTGTAGTGGTGGCCGGTCTCCAGGTCCGCCGGCTCGACCGGTAGCTCGTCGTGGGTGTGCATCGGCTCCCAGGCGTCGTCACGCCACCGCGCGAGCTCCCAGGCCCGGACGTCACCGAGCCGGAGTTCGCGGACCCGGTAGCTCCAGCCGCGGAAGTCGTCGGTGGCGCCGTCCACGAGCGGGATGGGCCGCAGCACGCTCATCCCGAAACCGGGATCGGCCAGGACTCTCTCGCCGTCTATGTCGACGCTCACCACGCAGTGCGTCCGGGCGAGGCCCACGCGGCCCAGACGGCGGGTGACGTCGTACCCGAGCCGCTCGAGGACCGCCGCGAACAGCGTCCCGTGCTCGAAGCAGTAGCCACCCCGGCCCCGGCCCACGAACTTCGCCTCCACCTGCCCGAGGGCGACACCGGGGTGTTGGTCGAGGAGTACGTCGATGTTGTCGAAGGTGAAGGCGCGCACGTGCGCCTCGTGCAACTCGTCGAGCGCGGCTCGTGAGGGCGGCTGCACCGGCTGTCCGACCCTGGTCAGGTAGCCGTCGAGGTCCAGAGTCTCCGTGCCCCACACGTCGCCCATGCCGGGTGACGCTATGCCCTCGCCCGCCGGCTTCGGGTCCGACCCGACCCCCGAACCCGGGTCGGTCCGCCCACGCTCCGGTTAGGTTGAGGGTATGACGCACGCCTTCCGGACCGACGGCGCCGACGGCCGGCCGGAGATGGTCGACTGGGACCTCGCGGTGCGGATCGGCTCCCGGTTCGCCGGTGAGGGCCCCACGGTCGGTCGCGACGAGGCCGCGGCGATCGTCGAGGAGCTGCGTGCCGGGGCGGACCGTTCGACCGGCCTGGTCCGCGACTACACCGGGCTGGTCGCGCGCGACCACTCCGCGCCGGTCCTGGTCGTCGACCGCGCCAGCTGGGTGCAGGCCAACGCCGATGCCTTCGCCACGCTGCTCACCCCGATCGTGGACAAGCTGACCGAGAAGAAGCCGCCGACCGGGCTCACCGCCTCGGTGGGCTCGAAGGTGACCGGAGCGGAGGTCGGCAGCGTGCTCGGCTTCCTGGCCTCCAAGGTGCTCGGCCAGTTCGACCCGTTCTACGCGCCCGACGGCCGGCTGCTGCTGGTGGCGCCCAACATCGTCCACGTCGAGCGCGAGATCAAGGCGGACCCGCACGACTTCCGGCTCTGGGTCTGCCTGCACGAGGAGACGCACCGGGTGCAGTTCACGGCCGTGCCGTGGATGCGCGAGCACCTGTTCGGCAAGATCTCGGAGTTCGCCGACACGATGGAGCCGAGCGGCTTCCTCGAGGACGGCCTCTCCCGGGTCATGGAGGGCCTCAAGAACGCCCGCAGCAACGGCTCGTCGGCCGGCGGTCTCCTCGACGTGGTCGGCACCCCCGAGCAGAAGGCGCTGCTCGACAGTCTCACCGGTGTGATGTCGCTGCTCGAGGGTCACGCCGACGTGGTCATGGACGGCGTCGGCCCGACGGTGATCCCGTCGGTGGCCAAGATCCGCGCTTCGTTCAACGAACGACGCAAGGGCATCGGCGTCCTCGACAAGCTGCTGCGGCGCGTGCTGGGCCTGGAGGCCAAGATGGCGCAGTACCGCGACGGGGCGACGTTCGTCCGGGCTGTCGTCGACCGGGTCGGGATGTCCGGCTTCAACGTGGTCTGGGAGCAGCCCGAGCATCTCCCGTCGCGGGCCGAGATCACCGACCCCGACGCCTGGATGGCACGCGTCCTGCGGACGTGATCGTGGCCCCGGACACACTTGTAACTCACTGTTACATCATCTTGTCGGGCCCTATTCCGGCGATGAGGAAGGTGTAACAGTGAGTTACAAGCGGCGGGCGGGCTGCGCGTGAGCCTCCACCCCTCGGTCGCGGCGGTCCGGGTCGCCGTACGCCGGACGCTGGCCGAGCTCGTCGCCGAGCATCCGGAGGCGGCACTGCCTCCGGACGCGGCCGTGCTTGTCGCCTGCTCCGGAGGCCCCGACTCGCTCGCCCTGCTGTCGGCCACGGTCTTCGAGGGTCGCAAGTCGGGCTTGCGAGTGATCGGCGTGACTGTCGACCACGGGCTCCAGGAGGGCTCCGCCGAGCATGCCGCCCACGTGGTCGAGCAGATGGCGGCGCTCGGGTGTGACGAGACGGCGTCCGCGCGGGTGCAGGTCAGCGGCGGCGGGCGGGGGCCGGAGGCGGCGGCCCGCGAGGCGAGGTACGCCGTACTCGACCAGATGGTCCAGCACTTCGGCGCGGTCGCGGTGCTGCTCGGCCACACCCTCGACGATCAGGCCGAGACGGTGCTGCTCGGCCTCGCCCGCGGCTCCGGGGGGCGCTCGTTGGCCGGCATGCGCCGCCGCTTCGACCACTATCGCCGGCCGCTGCTGGACGTGACCCGGACCGACACGGTGACCGCATGCCAGGTCGAGGGCATCGAGTACTGGAACGACCCGCACAACATCGACCCCGCCTACGCCCGGGTCCGGGTCCGCCGCAAAGTTCTCCCCGTGCTCGAGGACGAGCTGGGTCCGGGCGTCACCGCGGCGCTGGCCCGGACCGCCGACCAGCTCCGCGCCGACATGGAGCTGCTCGACCAGCTCGCGCTGGCGGCGTACGACGAGCTGCGCGACCCCGACGGACTGGCGGTCACCGCGCTCGCGGACCTCCCTGCGGCCACTCGTTCGAGGGTGCTGCGGCTGGCCGCCCTCGACGCCGGGGCCAGTGCCTCGGAGCTGTTCCACGTGCACGTCGTCGCGCTGGGGCAGCTGGTCGCGTCGCGGGTCGGTGGCAGCGAAGTGCAGCTGCCCGGACACGTGACGGCGGTGCTCTCGCCGGGCGGCGCGGACGGGCGGCTGCGGTTCCGGCCCACCGCTGTGCAAGGCTGACCGCCATGGACGCAGCCGACGTCGAGTCCGACCTGGTCGAGGTGCTCTACACCGAGGCGCAGATCCAGGGGCGGCTCGGTGAGCTCGCGCGGCAGATCGAGGCCGACTACGCCGGGCGAGACCTGCTGATCGTCGGCATCCTGCGAGGTGCGGTGATGGTGATGGCCGACCTGGCGCGGTCGTTCTCCCGCCACGTCGAGATGGACTGGATGGCGATCTCGTCGTACGGCTCGGGCACCAAGTCCAGTGGCGTGGTGCGGATCCTCAAGGACCTCGACACCGACATCTCCGGCCGTGACGTGATCATCGTCGACGAGATCATCGACACCGGCCTCACGCTCTCGTGGCTGACCTCCAACCTCGGCTCCCGAGACCCCGCGAGCGTCGAGATCTGCACCCTGCTCCGCAAGCCGGAGGCGCTCACCATGCCGGTGGAGGTGAAGTACGTCGGCTGGGACATCCCCAACGAGTTCGTCGTCGGCTACGGCCTCGACTACCGCGAGCGCTACCGCAACCTGCGTGACATCGGCACCTTGGCGCCGCACGTGTACGGCGGCTGATTCGCGCGGCGAGAGTTTCGTCGGCTGGCCGACAAAACTGGAGCCTGGACGACAAAGTCTCATCGTCCAGGCACGAGTTTCATCGGCTGGCCGACGAAACTCTCAGATCGGCCCGCCTGGCTGAGCGGGCCCTAAGGATTCGTCCTCCCAGAGCGAACGAGGCCCGCTCGGCTCGCTCGATTCCGGCGCACCTGAGACACTGGACGGTGCGGCGGCTTGTACCGTCGTACCTTTCCCGTGCCCGTAGCTGAGAGAAGTCCGTGAAGCGCATCTTCAAGGGTCCCCTGATCTGGATCATCGTCGCGGTGGTCGGCGTGCTGATCGCCATGCAGTTCCTGATCAGCTCCGGTGGCGGTGACGAGATCAGCTCGTCCCAGATGAGCGAGTACGTCTCCAAGGGCGAGGTCAAGGACATCACCTTCGTCGACGGCGACCAGGTCATCAAGGCCACGCTCGACGACAGCGTCGACCGCGACGGCGGCCGCGAGGTCACCACGAAGTACCTCAGCGGCACCCAGGCGGGCCTGTTCAAGGCCGCCCAGGAGCAGTTCGACAAGGGCGAGATCGACAAGATCACCGTCGAGGTCTCGCGGCCCGGGCTGCTGAGCTCGCTGCTCTTCTCGTTCCTGCCGATCCTCATCCTCGTGGTGCTGTTCTTCTGGCTGATGAACTCCATGCAGGGCGGCGGCGGCCGCGGCGTCATGCAGTTCGCCAAGTCCAAGGCCAAGCTGATCTCCAAGGACATGCCCAAGACCACCTTCGCCGACGTCGCCGGCTGCGACGAGGCGATCGAGGAGCTCGGCGAGATCAAGGAGTTCCTGCAGGAGCCGGCCAAGTTCCAGGCCGTGGGCGCCAAGATCCCCAAGGGCGTGCTCCTGTACGGCGCGCCGGGCACCGGCAAGACGCTGCTGGCCCGCGC
>DOWL01000136.1:0-4943 GCA_003519585.1 Nocardioides sp.
GACCTGACCGCGACCTTCGACCAGCAGACCGGTGCCATCACCGCGAACACCCGGGTCAAGATCGCCCAGCAGCTCCAGAACGATGGGCTCCTCGACGCGGCGACCCGACTGGGCATCGCGCAGGGCACGTTGACCGACGCCATCATGGGCTCGGCGTCCGCGCAGGACTACCTGAACTCGGTGCTCTCCGGCTACGAGGTCGACCACTCCATCACCAGCGCCGAAGACCTCGCGGCCTCGTTCTCCGAGCAGGAGGTCCAGGGCATCCTGGCCGACCGCGCCGCGACCCAGCTCCGCGACACCTTGCCGGGGCTGACGTCGAACTTCTCGACCGCCTCCAGCGACGCCCGACAACTGGCCGGCGAGCTCGGGAGCACCGCCACGACACTCGACCAGACCGCTGACGCGGCCGACGGGCTCCAGGACGCGCTGAGCGACCTCGACGACTTCCTCAACAAGCGGGGCACGTTCCGGGCCTACCAGTCCAGCCTCGACGCGCTTCGGGCCTCCATTGAGGAAGCCCCCAAGGCGTGGTCGGCGTTCGGTGAGGCGGGCCGTGAGAACCTCGGCAACCTCGACCAAGTCCTCGCCGACACCTCCCGGCATCTCGAGACCATCACCAACCCGAAGGCCCGGGTCGACTTCCTCCGCGGCGTCATCGGCAATCTCAAGGAACTCGGCGACGCCTCACCCCAAGCCGCCGCAGCGGTACGTGAGGTCATCCCCGCCCTGCAGGAGGTGCAGCGGGAGAACCGGCGGATTCTCATCACCGCTGACAACCAGGACGCCATGCGCAAGGCGGCCATGGCCAGCGAGGCACTTCATGACCTGGCCACCTCGCGGACCCGCGCACGCATCGAGGTCGACAACAGCGACGCCGTCTCGGGCATCAACACCGTGACCACCATGCTCCGGAACCTCAACGGCGACTCGGCCAAGGTCTACGTGAGGACGGTCCGGTCCGACATTCCGCTGCCGGGTCGCGCGGACGGTGGGACCATCCCCGGCTCCCGGTTCCCCTACGCCGACAAGACCCTCATCTGGGCAGCCCCCGGCGAGGAGGTCATCTCCAACCGCCACGGACAGGCCGACCGCTTCCGCGCCGACCGAGCCGCCGGCCGCATCCCCGGCTACGCCGACGGAGGCGAGGTCCAGGGCGACCGACAGGCTCGGATGACCCTGTTCGCCAGTCCCGCGCTCGCGAACATGATTCAGGCAGCCAACAGCACCGCCGGAGCACTCCACGTCCTTGAGAACCAGCTCAAGCGCTCGGAGAAGGCCCTCGACCACGAGAAGCAAGAGCGCGACAAGACCGCCTCGGCGATGGCATCCCTCGGCGCCAGTGTGGCGAGCAAGTTCGACGTCGACCTGGGGGCCAGGTCATCGACGCCCTGGAGTCAGGGCGGGGGGCTGCAGACGATGGTGGACCTGGCCGCCAGTCAGGCCAGCCAGTTCCCCGCCATCATCGCGTCACTGAAAGCCGCAGGGCTCACTGGACCGGCGCTCTCCGAAGCGCTCCAGGAGATGGACTTCGGTCAACTCCAGGCGCTCTCACAGAACCCCTCCCAGGCAGCGTCGCTAGGGTCCTCGCTGACGACCCTCTACTCGGCTCAGAACATCGCCAGCGGAGCCGCCGGGGAAGCGGTCTACGCCCAGGCGATGCGCGGCACCGAGAAGCGCCTAGAAGCCCTCCAGGCCGAAGTGCGCGAGCTACGCCGGGACGTGAAGCGAGCCGACGAGAACAACAAGAAGGTGAGCAAGGACGCCGCCTTCGAGGCCGGCCGCGGTGCCAGCAGCGAGCTCAACCGGCAGGCGGCCGAGGGTCACCGCCGCGGGAAACGAGGGCCGCGGTGATCGCCTGCCCGGAGTCAGCCGAGCCCTGCGACTGCGGCGAGGCCGGCAAGACGTTCCGAGAGTGCTGCGCGGTTGGAGCTGCCGTGACCAGTTCGGCGATCTCAACGGCCTCGGTGCCGGCCAGCACTATCCTCGCCAGCCATGATCACTGTCACGCCGGGCGACCAGTTGGTCGTGCGCGTGTACAAGTGGGATGCCGAGGCGTTGCTCAAGACCGCGGAGATCCACTACCGCGAACTTCAAGCGGAGGGCACTGAGCCGCCGTACTTCGGGGTGTCGGTGTTCGCGTCGCCCGTGCTAACGGGCGAGGAGGATTTGGAGGCCGTGATGACAGAGCTGCGTGAGGTCACTCTCCGGAGCATGCCGGGAGCCAAGTACCTTGCTTTCACCACGCGCACGCGCCTGGAGGAAGGCGGGTTCGAGCTTCGCCTGAACCCGCCCCCAGACCAGCACTACGCTGTAGTACTAGAGGATCTGTCTGATGCCCGGGCCGAGCGGCTAGCATCCGTCTTCGAACAGGAAACGCGAGTGAAGGTGAGGAGGGCGAGGTGACAAGCCTGACATTCATCGCCGTCACTCGCGCCCGGGTGGAAGTAGATCCTGGCGCTCTCGCGAGGCGCGATCCGACACTGTCCGTTGCCTCCATTGACGACGCAGATCGTCCCGTGTCGGTCGGCGAGGTGGTCTGGGCGGTGCAGACGGATGATGAGGACGGGACGGAAGCGATCGCTCCCGCGACCGTTGTCGAGGTGAACACCGAGTTCCGCCTACTCCATCTTCGGGTCGACTGGCAGGCCCTTGAGGAAAGGCCCATTGGCGCGCCTCCTATCGACTTCGGGAACGTGACCAGTCTCCGCACCGGCGGTGCCGTTGAGGTGCTTGACCTTCAATACGCATGAAGGCGACTGGCTTTCTGTGTGACGCCGCGACTGTTCGGGACGGTCTCCTCCACGTTCTCGGCGGCGGGGTAACGCGAACGTTCTCGCCCGAGTACCCGGCGCCCCTAGGAGTGGTCTTCGCGAGCATCCTCGAGTTCGAGCAGGCCACAGACCCGCCTGGGGCGTACCAAGTCGTGGTGCGCGTGCTTAGTGAGGACGGGAAAGAGCAGTTCCTTGCAGCTAGCGGGGAGATTCGGATCGACTATGTCGAGACTCCCGACAGCTCCCTGCCGGGACTGGTTCCCTTCGTGGTCGGCCTGAGCAACACCGAACTGCCCAGGCCGGGGCACTATCGAGTTCTGGTGCTCGTCAACGGCGACGAGGTGTGGGCCTGCACCTTCGGCGCGTATCGCGGCACGATCGGCGATCACGAGAGCCTTGGTCTGAGGCCCACAACGCCGACCGCCCCCGTCCGCAGTGAGTGAGCGAAGGGGGGCGGTCTTGTTGTGTCCACCGAACCATCGGGTCCTGTCACACCGCCCGCGTCATCGGAGAGCTAAAAGACGGGACGGACCCGGTTGGCCCGGGGACAGGCTCAGCGCAGGTACGACGGCAGCGGCGTTCCCTGCCAGGGCTCGACGCGCGGCAGCAGGTTCTCCCGGTCCAGGATGCGCAGCTTTTCCCGCACGGGCCAGCACGCGTCCTCGATGCGTCCTAGGTCGTGAGTGTCGCCTCCCTGAGCCACGATGGCCCGGTCGAGTTGCTCCAGCTCCACGAGGTGGTCGATGAGGTGCTCGGCCTTGTCGCGGTCGTCAGGGTTGAAGTACTCCGCGAGCCGATGCGAGACGACGAGGTCATGACGACGTCGCTCTGCCCAGGTCATCGGACGGTGCCCTTGGAACTGGTTCTAATAGAACCAGTTGCCGAAGTGGTGACATTGTCACGACTTCCGGATGATGGCCCGGGCTCCGCCTCGTTCATCTGACGGAACAGCGAGGCGTATCCGCGCCTGGCCGGCGGTCGCTCGCCGCGGTGACTCTCGACGCACGCCCAGGTCGGGCACTCCTCGGGGAGGACGTCGAAGTGGGGTACGCCGGCGACGGTCTCTCGGAAGCGGAGACGACCGACGAGCCGGGCGCCGTCAATCGGCGGTGTCGGAGGGTTCTGATGGGATGCTGAAGCCACGGTGCTGCCTCCTCGCAAGGCGGTATCGAGGCCTCGACCGGTGTAGCCGCACAGGTCGGGGCCGCTTCACTCTTACGGCTCGTAAGAGGGTGGACACAGAGTGCCTCACGCCCTTACGACTCGCAAGGGCCTAGCGTCAGAACGTGGTGAAAAAGATGGACCTCATGGGTGTCACGGAGATAGCCGCCATGCTCGGCGTCTCCGGACAGCGGGTCAGTCAGCTCTCGCGGACACGTGCGTTCCCGGAGCCCGTCGCCGAGCTTGCCGCCGGTCGAGTCTGGCTGCGCGCCGACGTCGAGAAGTGGGCTCGGGAGACCGGGCGCCTCTAGTTTGGGCTCAGCAGCCCTTGTTGGGCGGCGGCAGATCCAGGCGCGCGCGGATCTGGGCTTCGAGTGGGTCGAACGACGGCATGCTCAACGCCTTGTTGAAGTGGCGCACGAACTCGGCGCCGGTGTCGGCGTTCCCGGCGTTTCGAAAGTGGTCGCTCTGACGAGCGGCCCGCGTCGCATACCGGTCGACTAGAGAAGACACCGACTTCGGCCAGGGTGCTGGCGGGTTGTAGGCCTTGCTCGCAAACCGGTACTCGATGCGGGCGTAGCGCGCCGTCGCGGTGCGGAGTTCAGGAAGCCTGCGCTTCACCTCGGCGAGCGTGAGGGTATCGCGGCCATGGAACACGAGCTTGACGAAACGCTTCCCCTCGGCCGCAACGGCGCAGCCGATCCGCATGTAGTACTTGCCGGCCCTCGCGGTGCTCATCTCGTTCTCTTGTGTCGCAGCCGAGGGAGTCGACCAGCCACCGAGGATCAATAGGAGGCCGGAGACACTGGCCGCGATGAATGCCCGCACGCGCCCGAGGCTAGTCAGGAGACCGACCGGCCGATCGGCCTGACCACCATTTTGACCACCATTGGGGTCCGTCCTGCATCGTCCGTGGTCGTCCAGAACCCCCGTCCTGAGCGGGAATCGGACGGTCACGGACCACCGCGGACACCATGCCGATAGCTGGGGGTCAAGGGGTCGCAGGTT
>DOWL01000136.1:5089-6445 GCA_003519585.1 Nocardioides sp.
CTGGGGGTCAAGGGGTCGCAGGTTCAAATCCTGTCAGCCCGACCAATTTCCAATGCAGGACGTCGAGGCTGGTGAGCCTCCCGCACCGATGGGGCCACCACCGGGTCTCCACCCGTTCTTGACCACCATCACGGGCCGAACGCAGCTTCAGTAATTCCGTTCACGGCACTAGCTACGAAGGCGTCGTTGTCATCCGAGGCGAGGCCCCGTCACCCGTTGTGGGGGATGCGTGGTCGGATGCTGGGCGGTGGCGTTTGACACGAGAAAGTCCGGTTCCGTGGCCCGAAGTGGAGCGAGATGAGTGTTCTGTCGTCCGATGTCCGAACGTTGGCCCATGAGGGGTACGTCTACCTGTACCCACTGGTCACCATGGAGGTCAGCCGCCGCCAGCAGACGAGTGTCGCCGAGGGCGTACGCCTAGGCTTCGGGCCGCCGAACCAGTTTCACCACGTCCGCACATTCCCGCCGGCCGACTTCCGCGCAGTTGTCCGGCCGAACTTCGACACGCTCTACTCATCTGCCTGGCTTGACCTTTCGGGTGGCCCGGTGCAGATCAGCGTTCCGGACAGCGGTGACCGCTACTTCATGCTGCCGATGCTCGACATGTGGACCGACGTGTTCGCCAACCCGGGCAAGCGCACCACCGGCACTCAGGCGCAGGACATCGTTGTGCTGCCACCGGGCTACGCGGGCGATCGCTCGTTCGCGCCTGGCGCGCGCGTCATCGAGGCGACCACCCCGCACGTGTGGGTGATTGGCCGTACGCAGACCAACGGGCCTCGGGACTACGCGGCTGTCCACGCCTTCCAGGACGGTCTTTCAATCACCGAACTGGGAGGCTCGGCCCAGCCAGTCGATTCCCTGGGTGACGCTGAGCCGCTGCGCATGGTCAACTCGATGTCCGCCGTGGACTTCTTCGCTCTGGCGGCAGAGATCCTCACCCGAGTCGCACCCCATCGCACCGACCACGACCAGGTGGCGCGCTTGTCGCTTCTCGGGCTGGTTCCCGGCCAGGACTTCTCGGTGACGAATCTTTCCGATGCCGACCGTGCCGATCTCCAGGCCGGCGCCGAGGACGCGCTAGCTGCCATCACCGCCGCTCCTTCGCGGATCGGAACGCCGGTGAACGGTTGGGTGTCGTACACCGACTCAATGGGCGTCTACGGCAACTTCTATCTCAAGCGGGCCATGGTCACTTTGGTCGGTCTGGGCGCGAACCCTGCCGAGGACGCCATCTACCCCATGTGCCTGACCGACGCTGACGGCGAACCCCTCACGGGTGACACCGACTACGTGATCCACTTCGACACCGACCAACTCCCCCCGGCTGCGGCGTTCTGGTCGATCACGATGTAC
>DOWL01000136.1:6557-18842 GCA_003519585.1 Nocardioides sp.
TCTGGTCGATCACGATGTACGACGACGAGGGCTTCCAGTCCGCCAACGAACTCGATCGCTTCGCCATCGGCGACCGCGACGACCTCCGCTACAACTCAGACGGTTCCCTCGACATCTACATCCAGCACACGAACCCAGGGCCGGACCGGGTCGACAACTGGCTGCCGGCACCCAACAGCCCACTCGGAGTGACAATGCGTCTCTACGGCCCACGACCTTACGCCCTCGACGGACGTTGGAGTCCACCACCGGTCCACAAGGCCACGTCCATCGGAGCCTGAGCGGACGGCCCTCCTGATACGGAACTCGCGAACCAAACTGATCTCCCTCGCATCGGACAGGTATTCATCTCCCGGAGGGACCGATCGTGCTTAACGCCACTCTGCTTGTCGGCCTGCTGTCTGCTCTGACGATCGGGTTGTGCGGGCCCGCCGAAGCCGCGCGAAGTCAGGCGACCCTCGGCATGCCTGTCCATGACGCAACCCTCACCGTGACTGACAACCAGATCACGTTGCGGTTCGACTCCAACGACCTTCCGAAGATGTTCTCCGCGGGGATGTACAGGAGACCGGAGGACGGGCGGTACTACCTGGTCATCGACGATGGATACCCGAGGTATCCCTCCTCGTCGTGTACTCCTTCAGACCAGGTCGTCGCCTGCAGCACCGCGAGGCCCTATAGCTTCCGCATCCTGGGGTCCCCGGGCGACGAGGAGATTTCGCTCTCGGCCCGAGCGTCAGCAGGGGAGACGTCGTTCGCGTTGCCCACGGCGGTGAGGCTGGACACCCGGGCTGGTGCTGACCGGATCGACATCTCGAACGTCACGACCGATGTAGCGGCCGGCAAGGGCTCGGATCTGGTGCGCTTCGGCAGGTCCTCCTATGGCGCACTCGCGACGCCGGGCGACGAGATCCACGGAGGGCGTGGCGAAGACACTGTCAGCTATGAGTACGTCGACGCGTACGTGCGCGTCGTTTTGGACGAGAAGGCCAACGACGGACCGAGTGGGGAGCAGGACTTCATTCATCCCGACGTAGAGAATCTGATCGGTCCGAAGGGCGGGTTCACCGCCATCGGCAGCGCTGCGGACAACGACCTGAGCGGCAACAAGGGCGATGATCACCTAGTGGGCCGCGGCGGAGCCGACCTTCTGGCCGGGGGTGGGGGCGACGATCGACTCGATGCTCGCGATGGGAAGCCCGGCGACCGGATCTCCTGCGGCAACGGCACGGACCTCGCGTTGCTCGATCGCGGCGACCGCATCCTCCACCCGGCAAGCTGCGAGAAGATCCGGTGGGCAAGCTCGGCCCGCTGATGGGGGTCAGCAAGCAGATGGCCGGCCGGGAGCATACGGTGCTGCCCTCCGCCGAGGCATGATTTGAACAGCTTCTTGTCGGCACCCGAAGCGTTGCCGCTGCCCTCGTCTCATAGCGCATTCGTGTTGGTGGCGATCCTGATCGCACCCGGCTGAGCCCGATCAGGGACGCAGGACTCGTGCAGAACTTTCACAGAAGCATGACCACCCGGGGCGTGCGGGTCCATACGCTTCACGGGCCAAACTGTGAGGAGGGTGCCCATGCGGATGCGGAAGCTTTGGATCGCCGTCGCGGCCGGGGTCTGCGTTGGCGGCGTGGCGATCGGGGCCGCAGTGGCCAGTTCCTACGTGCGCGGAAGCAACCCGCCCGCTGCGCCACCCCCGGCCCAGGCGGGCGCCGATCTCGCGAGTGGCGTCCGAGGAGCGGCCGAGCTCGAGGCACAGGCCCGCGAAACCTTCGAGGCCATCAACGGCACCCCGGTGCAGAACGACGCCGCCGGTGTGCTTCGGGCATGGGCGATCAACGGGGCCATGGACCGCTGCATGGAGGCTCATGGCTACCCAGGCTGGGACTGGTCCCAGGGCCGCACCGTCGCCCCAGCCGCGGACCCGTTGTCGGCCAGCACCTTCTTCGCGCGGCCGCTCGGGATGCCGGTCTCGGAGACAGCGCTGGAGATCCGAACGCAGATCGCCGGCGAGGAGGCGTTGATGGCGGTGCACCCGGACAAGGCGGAGAACGCCGTTATCGACATATGCATCGAGCAGACCCCACCGGCACCCGACGCCCGGGTATCGCGCGCTTCCCAGCCCCCTCAGGCGCAGCGGCTACGCGAGGCGTGGTGGCAACTGACCTACGACATCGACGCCGAGTTCGGCGACCTCGAGAGATACCACCGCTGCCTGGACGATGCCCACCTCTCGGTCCTGGAGGAGTCCGGCCAACCGGCTGGCGAACTGGGCGAAGTCATGGCCAGCCTGGTGCCCGCGAGCAACGACATCCCTGCATCGGTCGATGCGGACCCGTCGACCTTCAGCGCAGCGTGGAGGCACCTGGTGGACACCGAGCGCGATGTCTCTCAGGTCGACTGGGCGTGCCGAGCTGATGTGTACACCGCCCATGTCGACGAGGTCGCCGCGGCGATCGCGACCTTCGCAGATGACCACGCGGAGCAGATCGATCAGACCCGACGTGCTTGGGCCGACGTCCTGGAGCGGGCTGAAGCTCTCGGCTTCGATCCCCACACGCGAGAGCTGACACCGTGACGCGAGCAGGGCAGCCACCGTTCGGCGCAGGTCCCGCTGGCGCCCTCCGGCTGCTCTTGGGTCTCGCGGTGATGGCGTTGCTGGCTGGATGTGCCGCCACTTCGGAACCTGAAGCCGCACCCGAAGGAGGCTCCACGCCTGTGCGGGCGGAGTACTTCTCCTCCGCTTTCGGGGTGCGCGTCGGCATTCGAGTCGGGTTCGAGGAGACCCGAGTAGTGACCGAGGCGCGGCTCGTGTGGGATGGCCACGCGGACGAGGTCGCCCTCTACCCCGACGACGGCACGGACCCCGACGTCGCACCTGAGAGCATCACCGTCGAGCCTGGGATGCAGCCGACCTATGAGGGCATCCTGCTGGCCGCGTGTCCCGATCTGCCCAGCGCGCCGGTCTTCGAGATCGACTCCACGGACAGCGCCGGGAAGCACACCGACCGCTTCCGCCCGGACAACCTCGATGACTTCGCCAAGGCGTTCGACGAGTGGTGTGCTCGGCCAGTGTCCATGGAGGTCCGGCAGTCCTCAGTCTCCATCGACGGCGCCTATGAGATTCGGCTGATGATCAGCAACCCGGGCCCCGCAGCTGTCCAGGTCGTAGCCGAGGGCTACTCCGACGGCGACACGACCTGGGAGACGGCAGAGGTGATCGTGCCGGGGGGCACCATCACTCCGATGACCGTGCTCGGGCACGGGCCCCGCCACTGCCGCACAGTGCTCCCACCATGGGGCACCGGGCACATGCTCGCCGACGGAGTGCCCCTGACCCCGGAATACGGTGGCACTTGGTGCTGAGCGACGCAGCTCAGCCACATGAGGTGCCGGCCACGAGACTGAGACGATCGACGCCGGGCGCGGCCGGGTCACGGCGCGCCGAGCCGAAGGGCGACACCTCGGATGCGCGCTCCGCCCAGGAACAACGTCACGCTCCACCACTCCGAGCAGGCCGAGACGGCGTCGCGTGGCGCCGTGAGGCTGATGACCCGGAGACTCGCCAGCTCGGGTGGCGGCCGATCGTTGCCCGCAGGACAGGTGGGCACGATGCCCGAATGGATCTCGTAGTAGCCGCCGCTCGAGGCGAGGACGTCGAGCGGGGAGAGCGGCGCCGATCTCTCCGCGTAGCCGCCGTCTAGCTGCCAGGCGGACAGGTCGCGAAGCTCGCGCTGGTCGATCAAGTCGGCGAGCAGACCATCCTCGATGCCGCTCCACACCGGGCTCGCGAACGGCGTGTCGAGAGCCTGATCAGCCGCGTACCGGTAGAGAGGTCCGGCATCAACTTCGTCTCGGACGGCGCGTCGGAGCGGGTTGCCGTTGGACCCCCAGCCGCGCCGTTCGCGACCGTTGTCGCCGGTGACCTCAGCTCCGGGCTGTTGGAGTCGTCGCCACAGGCAGCCAGACACAGCACGGTCACGAACGCCACCGACCATCGTCGTACAACCATGTCGCCCCCTCAGACACGGAGACGCCGGCGGGTTCCAGGCGGTTGACCGGGATTGTTGGAGGCGCCCTACGACCATCACATGGCGTTGGGCTCAGGTGAGTCGGTGTACGGGTGGTCCTGCATGAAGCTGATGAGAGCAGCTCCGTTCGGTTCGGTGCAGTACTGGACGACCCCGACCTGGGTTGGCACCTCGGCCGCCGTTCCAGCGCTGGCCGACCAGTGGGTGAACGCGACGTGCATGTCGTCGGGGAAGGTGCCGCTCTCCGCTTCGTCTTGGGACGTCCAGGGCGCGGCGATGAACTTGCCCTGGCCGCTGACATTGCTCGACTGGAACTGGTCGGCGATCTCGCGGATCAACTCGAGCTGATCGGGGTCACTTGCAACGGTCTCGTCGTACCAGAGGATGGTGTAACCGTGCTCCAGGTTGTGGACGAGCGCCTCGAGCTCGGGCCGGTCGGCTGGACCGTAGAACTTGCGGGCGAACGGCGCCGGCGCGAGGCCGACCGCGCTCCAGTGTTGACCGAAGGTGGGTGGCGCGGAGGAGTAGATGACCTGCTGACCATCTGGGACGTGGTCGACACTGACGTCTGCTGTCGTGGTCTCGTCGGTCCTGCACGACGAGGCCGGGGTGCCGATGTCGGCCAGGGCAACGTCCGGACTGCTGCGTGAGTCCCAGTAGTCCTTCACCGGGCCGTAGGCAGCCGCCGAGACGAGCCCCGCGGCGACCAGCGCACAGGCGACCACGATGATGAGCTTGCGTCGACGCTCCGAGCCCTTATGTGCTCGTCGGTGTTCGTCGAGAACCGCTTGACGGTCCGCCGCAGAGTGGACGCCGTTCGACGGGCCAAATGCGGGCTGCTTCTTCTTCGGCATGGGGACAACTCCTCGAGACGGGATCGGGCGTGCGGACGGCGATGTCGCGCGCGCGTCGCACCCCGAGACGTCGCAGAGAAGCGAAGGTCGGGCTCAGACGAGAGCGGCGCGCGCGCTCTCGCTCGGTGGGCCGCGTGGCGCGGACGGGCCCAATGTGATCAGCGAGGTGCGTGTCGCCACGCCGGCGACGGTGAGTAGGTGGACCCACAGAGTCGGCACGACCGTCGACCGGGGCTCAGTGAAAGCCGCCCGGAGTCCCTCGGCCAGCAGGTAGCCACAATCGACCAGCGCCCGGTCGACACCGCAACACACCGCAACAGTGACGGCGACCACGCCCAGATGGCCGGCGAGCATCACCGCTTGAGCGGATATCGACCGACAGTCGCTGAAGGCTCCCGCACAGGTGGTCGTCGTGAACAGCAGTCCGTGCCAGCAGACCTGGGCGAGAACTGCGCCCACCGCGAGGAGCTTCACACTAGGCGTACGCCGAGTCAGCGCGAGACCGAGTGTGATCGAGACCGAGAGCATGACCAGCACCACGAGCGCCGGAGGAATACCGCCGCCCCCGAGGCGATGCGCGGCTACCGCCCCGAGCCCGGTCAGGACTCCAGAGACGGCACCACGGGTCAGGCGGAGCCTCGGGATCTCAGAAACGCGCCTCATCGTGACCGTGAGGATAGCCGCCGAGCGCTTCTTCGAGCCGAGGAGGAAGCGGCTCGGGATCAGACGCCAGCGACCGCTTCGAGGCGTCCGGACTCCACGGCGTCCTGGAGTGCTTGGAAGTCGGCGTCGTTCTGGCGGGCGTAGCGGTGCGCGAAGTCGGTCACCGCGCGGTCGAAGGTGTCGGTCTCGCCGAGGTACTCGGCGATGGCGACCGGGTCTCCCGAGCGGGCGTGCGCGCGGGCCAGCGTCCAGCCGCAGAGGCCTGCGTAGTACTCCAGCGTCGCCGGCGACATCCCTTCGACGTCGGCGGAGCCCTTCATGTCGCGCAGTTGACGCCAGTAGAAGTGTCGGTCGGTGTCGCGCCCCTGGGTCCAGCCGAGAAAGATGTCGCTGGACGCCTGGATCATCCGCTGGCCCTGGACGACGCGCTCGCCGTGGTGGGCGTATTCACTGGCCGGCAGGTGGTCCTCGAGGACGGAGTTGGTGGCCTCCTTGATCTGGAGGAACAGCGGATCCCGCTGGTCGCGGCCTTCGAGCAGCACGATGAACGCCCGGGTGCCGACACTCCCCACGCCGACGACCTTGCGGGCCGAGTCGACGTACCGGAACTTGTCGAGGAGGCGGTGCCTATCGTCTTGGAGGGTCTCGCGAAGGTCGCGGAACTGGTCGTGCACCAGCTCGTCGATCTCCTCTGCCGTGAATCCGTACGTCGCCGC
Source organism: Nocardioides sp. (assembly GCA_003519585.1). Lineage (GTDB taxonomy): Bacteria > Actinomycetota > Actinomycetes > Propionibacteriales > Nocardioidaceae > Nocardioides. The sequence goes on from DOWL01000136.1 coordinate 12,822, forward strand.
GAGTTCGCGCGCGGGGATGACCGTCGGTGGCTGGCTCACGATCCGGTAGGTCCCGTCGACGTACTCCGCGAGCTTGGACAAGGCCTGCAGGCTGTCGCGGGTGCGGGCCTTGCCGATGTTCTTCTCACCGCGCTTGAGCGCCTTCTTGCCAGCCTTGCCTTTGAGCTTCGCGATCGCGCCGGCCCGGACGTCGTCCTCGGACAGGTGGGAGTACCAGATGTCCAGCGTGCGCTTCTCGGCGAAGTCACGCATCGCCTCGCGATAGGAGGACACCGAAGCGATCGTCACCAGGTCGATGTCCGCCTCCGCGAAGCCGTTGTTGTGTCCGGCGATCGTGAGGCTCGCAGCGAGCCTTTTGACGTCGTACTCGAACGGTCCGGGCAGCGTCTCGTCGAAGTCGTTGAGGTCGAAGATCATCCGCCGCTCGGGGGACGCGAAGCCGCCGAAGTTGGACAGGTGCGCATCCCCGCAGAGCTGGACCGTCAGCCCGGCCGTGGGTGTCGCCGCGAGGTCGGCCGCCATGATCTTCGCCGCGCCGCGATAGAAGGTGAACGCCGAGACCATCATCCGGCCGTGCCGCACCGGCACGAGGTCGGCTTCGCGGTCGGCGTTCTGCTCCTCGAGGAGGGCGACCGGGTCGGGGCGGTCGGCAGCCGGGGTCCAGCCCTCGTGCGCGGCCAGCGGGGTGCCCTCGAGTGCCTCGGCTCCACGGCTGCGGCGCTCGTCGAGGGTCAGATGAGGTACGTCGGTCGATGGCACGATGAACTCCCTTGTCCTCCACGTCGACACGCGCGTCGTGGGTCGCATTGGCACGTGATTGTGCGGCAGACGAGGGACCGCGGCATCACCCGTTGTGGACGGTGCCGACGAGCTCAGTCACGATCCGAGTCGACGAGCAGCGCTGGCTCCGATCGGCGATGTCGCTGTCGCTGTCGATGCCTGCACGGGCATTTCCTGACGTTCTATGGCGTTGCAACGCCCCAGAACGTCAGGAATCCCAACAGCTGTTGGGATCCATCCACGCGGCCGAGAGGGTGGCGCGTGGGGGCCGAACGACCCCGACGCCGACAAGCTCACCCGACGCGGGTGAGGCCCGCGACTGCCGGGCCGGGATGAGGTGGATCCGCCGGAGATCGCAACCGGCCGACCCCGCATGATCCGACTCGCGCGGGCGTGGTCTCGGGGCCGCGTCCGACTTCTCACGGAGGAATCGCCATGACCGCCACTCCGCCTATCAGCAAACGTCTCGCCGCAGAGTTCCTCGGCACCTTCGTCCTCGTGTTCGGAGGGTGCGGGACCGCCGTCCTCGCTACGACGAACCCCGAGGTGGGTGTCGGCTGGCTCGGCGTCGCGTTCGCCTTCGGCCTGACCGTACTGACCATGGCGTACGCCGTCGGCCACATCTCCGGCGGTCACTTCAACCCAGCGGTGACCCTCGGCGCGGCGGCGAGCGGGAGGGTGCCCTGGAAGGACACCCCGGCGTACATCGTCACCCAGGTGATCGCCGCGATCGTGGCCGGCGCGGTCCTGCTGGTGGTCGCCAGCGGTGTCGACGGGTTCTCGGCCAAGGAGAGCGGCTTCGCGTCCAACGGGTACGGCGACCGGTCACCGATGGGCTACAACATGCTCGCGTGCCTGGTGATCGAGGTCCTGCTCACCGCGGTCTTCCTCTGGGTCATCCTCGGCGCGACGGACAGCCGCGCACCCAAGGGGCTCGCGCCGCTCGCGATCGGGCTGTCGCTGACCCTGATCCACCTGATCAGCATCCCGGTCACCAACACCTCGGTGAACCCGGCCCGCTCGATCGGCGTGGGACTGTTCGCCGGCAGTGATGCGATCTCACAGCTGTGGTTGTTCATCCTCGCCCCCATCGCCGGCGGTCTGATCGCTGGATTCAGCTACATTGCCCTGCTCGGCGACGACGACGCCGTCAGCCTGCCGGAGGCGATGGAGACCTGAGCCTGACCTAGCACCTGGGAGTACTGCGTGCCACAGTCGACGCCTGAGCAGCAGGCCAGGATGGAGCGGGCCCTCGGTCTGCTACCGCCGCGCTTCGAGGGCCGCGCTCGTTGGCTGCTCGGCACCTGGCCGGGCCGGATCGGGGTCGGGACGGCCTGGAGTCTGCAGCGGATCGAGATCTTCGACCGAGCGATGGCCGTCGCCGCTCAACTGTTCACCTCGGTCTTCCCGATGCTGATCCTGTTGGCGTCGTGGTTCGGCAACACCAGCCAACTGCTGACCAACACCTTGGGAATGCCGCCCGAGGCCGAGGCTCAGGTCGACACCGCTTTGCAGGAGTCGGGATCGACGGCGTTCGGGCTGATCGGTGCGCTGATCGTCTTCGCCTCGGCCACGAGCCTGTCTCGCGCACTGGGCCGGGCCTTCGCCGCCGTGTGGGCGCTGTCGAAGCCCAAGAGCAGTCCCCGTGCCGTCTGGCGGTGGGTCGCCGTGGTGCTGGTGCTCGCGTTGACGATGTGGGCGATCCGCCGCTCCGAGACCGTCGCCGACGGGATCCCGCCGCCACACCTGTGGGGGCAGGTCATCGCCTTCGTCATGCTCGTCGCAGTCGCGTTGTTCACCCCGTGGGTGCTGTTGCACGGGGCAGTGACCGCGCGCGCACTACTCCCCGGGGCCGTGCTATTCGGGATCGTGATGTCCTTCGTGCGCCCGATCAGCAACGTGTGGTTGGCGCACGCGTTGGAGGCGAGCGCGTCGAGATACGGGTCGATCGGCGTGGCGTTCACCTACCTCGCCTGGTTGTACGTCTTCGCGTGGATCTTCCTGGCGACGGCGATCATCGGGCAGGTTCTGGTCACCGACGAGGGCAGGGTGGCTCGCTGGCTCGCAGGCCCGAAGCCGGTGGTGCGGACCGAGCGCTCGGACGCAGCGGACGAAGTCCTCATCGAGGACCAACCATGACGGCTCGACCGCTCGACCCGCGTGGGGCAGGATCGCTGCCATGACCGGCGATGAGTCCGTCGCCGCGGCGCCGGAGATCGACGCGGGCGCCTTGATCCGGAGCAAGGGCTACCGACGGCTCCTGGTGTTGGCGGCCATCATCGGCGTGGTCGTGTCCCTTGCATCGTGGGCGCTGTTGGAGCTCTTCCACTGGGTCCAGGAGTGGGTCTACAAAGACCTCCCGGAGGCACTCGGCTTCGACTCGGCTCCGGTCTGGTGGCCCGCACCGGTGCTGGTGCTGGCCGGGGTCGCGGTGGCGTACGCCGTACGCCTGCCTGGCAACGGCGGGCACGAGCCCTACCTCGGACTGGGCGGGGGAGTGACCCTGCCTGGCGCCCTTCCGGGGGTCCTGGTCGCCGCGGTCGCCAGCGTCGGGCTCGGCCTGGTGCTGGGACCGGAGGCGCCGTTGATCGCGCTGGGCTCCGGCTTGGCGATCTTCGCGGCGCGGGCGACCCGGCGCGACCTCAACCAGCAGACGATCTCGGTGCTGGCCGCCTCGGCGGCGTTCGCGGCGCTCGCCACCGTCTTCGGCTCGCCGGTCGTGGGGGCCGTGATCCTCATCGAGGCGGCGGGTCTGGGCGGTGCGCTGCTCCCGCTCGTGCTGCTGCCTGGGCTGATGTCAGCAGGCATCGGGTCGCTGGTCTTCGTCGGCGCCGGGAAGTGGACCGGTCTCGACAACAGCGACTACTCGCTCGCGCCGTTCTCGCTGCCGAGCTATGCCAGTCCCACCCTGAGCGACCTCGCCTGGACGGTGCCGCTGGCGGTCCTCGCCGCCGTCGGGGTCTTCGCCGTCATCGAACTGGCGCGGCTGTCCGCACGGATCGTCGCCCTCCGGCCCTGGATCCTGACGCCGGTCGCGGGTCTCGTCGTCGCGTTGCTCGCCATCTGCTTCGAGCTGTCGACCGATCAGAGCGCGCTGGCCGTGCTGTTCTCGGGAGAAGACGCGTTCAGCGGACTGCTCAGCGACGCCGGCACGCTCTCGCTCGGGACGCTGCTCCTGCTGGTGCTGCTGAAGAGCCTCGCGTGGGCGATCTCGCTCGGCAGCTTCCGGGGCGGTCCGACGTTCCCGGCGCTCTTCATCGGCGCCGCGGCCGGGCTGATGGCCGACCAGTTGCCAGGCGCCGCCGAGACCCCGGCGGTCGCGGCGCTGATGGCCGCCTGCACGGTCTCGGTGCTGCGCCTGCCACTCTCCGCCGTCGTCATCACGTTGTTGCTGACCTCGCGCTCCGGAGCTGGCGTGGCGCCGATCGTGATCGTGGCCGTCGTGGTCGCCTACATCACCATCGAGACGTTGAGCCGCGCGTGGAGTCCGACCCCAGCTCCTGCCAGCGCAGACGCCGCGTCGTAGCCCCTCCGGCCAGCCGCGGGGATCGGTGCCGAGTGGACAAGGCCCCACGGTCTCCGTTGTGATGCTCCGAGTCACACCTAGCTGAGGAGACTACGGTGCCGAGGAGCGTGCGCACCGCGCCGACAACGCGAGCCGACCAGGCGAGGGACGCCCTCAGCGGTTCGCTGCTTCGACCGCTGTGGCTGGACAGCCCTTCGCGGCCGGCGCCGCGCGACCCGCTGGCCGGCGACTCGTCGGTGGACCTGCTTGTCGTCGGTGGCGGCTTCACCGGCCTGTGGACGGCGTTGCGCGCTGCGGAGCGCGACCCCGCCGCGCGGATCCTGCTGATCGAGGGCGACCGGATCGCCGAGCACGCGACCGGACGCAACGGCGGCTTCTGCGAGGCGAGCCTCACCCACGGGGAGGCCAACGGCAGGTCCCGGTGGCCGGAGGAGTACGACACCCTCACCGCGCTGGGCAACCAGAACCTCGACGACATCGAGGCCACCCTCGCGCGGTACGACATCGACTGCGGCTTCGTACGCGGCGGCGTCTACGCCGTGGCCACCCGACCCCACGAGGTGACGGCCCTCGAACCTGAGACCCCCGGCTTCCTCGACGCTGAGGCGATCCGCGACCGGGTGGCTTCACCGACGTTCCTCGCCGGCCGGCACGAGCCGGACGGGTGTGCCCTCGTCGATCCGGCGCGGCTCGCCTGGGGGTTGGCCGCCGCGGCCGAGCGACTCGGCGTACGCATCGCCGAGCACACCCGGCTCAACGACCTGCGCCGCGACGGGCGAGGGGTCCGGGCCGTGACGACCTCCGGCACCGTGACCGCGGCCCGCGTCGTCCTGGCGACCAACGTGTTCCGCACACCTCTGCGCCGGACCCGCTGGTCGGTGGTCCCGGTGTACGACTACGTGCTCGCCACCGAACCGCTGACGGCCGAGCAGTTGGCCGCGATCCGCTGGGACCCCAGGGTCGGGATCTCCGACTCCGGCAACCAGTTCCACTACTACCGGATCACCCCGGACCGACGGATCCTCTGGGGTGGGTACGATGCGATCTACCACTACGGCCGGGCCATCGAGGACCGCCACTACGACCGCCGGGAGACCTTCGAGCTGCTCGCCGAGCACTTCGCGGAGACCTTCCCCCAGTTGGCCGGGGTCCGCTTCACCCATCGGTGGTCGGGCGTGATCGACACCTCCACGCAGTTCTGCGCCTTCTACGGTACGGCGCACCGCGGCCGGACGGCGTACGCGACCGGCTTCACCGGTCTCGGCGTCGGGGCATCTCGGTTCGCCGCCGATGTGATGCTCGACCTCCTCGGCGGCTCCGACACCGAGCGGACCCGGCTGGAGATGGTGCGCTCGAAGCCGCTGCCGTTCCCTCCCGAGCCGCTGGCCTGGATCGGCATCCAGCTCACTCGCCGTTCGCTGGCCCGCGAGGATCGCACCGGTCGGCGCAACCTGTGGCTGCGCGCCCTCGATCGTGTCGGGCTCGGCTTCGACTCCTAAGTGAGTGCGGCCGCAGGTGGCGAGAGTTTCGTCGGCTAACCGATGAAACTCCCGCTGGGACGATGAAGCTTCGTCGTCCAGGGTCGAGCTTTGTCGGCCAGCCGACGAAACTCTTCGCGGCGGGGCCGGCGTCACCGACCCGGGCGGCCCGGACGCCCTCCGCAGAGAAAGAGCGGAGGGCGTCCTGGCGTCGCGCGAGTTCGGATCCCCCAATCT
>DOWL01000136.1:18889-24026 GCA_003519585.1 Nocardioides sp.
ACGCCCTTCGCCGAAGCGAAGGGCGTTCAGAAGGTTCGCGAGTTCGGATCCCCCAATCCCCCAGCGCGCCTTCCCGCAGCCTAGAACTCGCCGAAGTCGCCAGAAAATGGCCCGAATGGGGGATCGTCTTCGCCTCACTTGGGGTCAAGGAGGCGAAGACGCCCAGCCCCGTCCCGGGGGATCAGAGAACGAGGCCGAGTCCAACCTAGCCAGAACGCCGGACCGGATTCATCCCTCTCGTTGGGGGAGGCGGAGCGTTTCGCCGGACGACAGTCGCCCGGCCCGCGGTGCTCAGTCGTCGTCTGCGACGAGCCACGACTTGGCGTCGTCGAGGTCGTCGTCGTCGAAGACCTTGACCTCGCCCGGCATCATCCAGCCGAACGCCTTCACGGCGTGCTCGAGCCAGTCGGCGTCGGAGACGATCGCAACCTTCTGCCACGACCGGAGATGGCCGGCCCACAGTTTCGTGTCGGCCCACATCGCACCGGCGGAGTAGGACTCGAAGTCGTCGCCGAGCACGTACAGGAGCCGGACGTCACCCTGCTCCATCGCACCCAGGGCGGCCGGGACGAGGACCTGCTGGTAGTCCTCCTCGGTGACCTTGCCGATCGCCTCCAGGCCGATCGTCCCCGGCGGCATGTCCTCGATGACCTTGATCATGCCGACGACCCTCCGCCGGTCGCGACTCCCGCGCCTCACCCCTTACGGGCCATCGACCCCACCCGGGGTAGTCCGTGACGAAATGGTGGGTCGGACACCGCTCGGACCCACCATTTCGTCACGGACTATCGCGACGGCTCTGCATAGGTAGGTCTCACGGCCGAGCGGGCCGACTCATTCGAACCGGACTGCGCCGCAGTCCACGCAATCGAAACGTCGGATCGAGTGGCCGTCCTCGAACTCCTCGAGTCGGAGTTCCCAGTGATGGTCGATCTCGGTCGGGACCGGTGTCGCAAGAGAGGTCATCGAACGCTCCGCGGGGTGTGCGTCGAAGGGAGGGAGGGGGCCAGGGATCGGTGCCCGATCTTTGACGGTCCATGTCCGGGATCGGCGCTGATCTTTCGGCGGGTCGGAGAAACTTTTCCGCGAACGCCGGGACGGCGCGATCGACGCCCGCCGGGCGCCGGCCGCGGGCCCAGCTATGGCTGGCGTCAGACGGGGGCGACGGCCGCCTCGGGGCCCCGCGAGCCCGAAGTGTTCGTCGAGCCCGGTCGCCCGGCACAGTCTGAAGAAGGTCGGCCGATAGGCGACGAAGCTCATCGTGCCGTGGCGCTCGGTCAGGTCGATCTTCATGCTCCGGCAGCCCTCGGCGATGGCGTTGCGCACCCGCTGCGCGACGAGGGGGCTGGTGGCGATATCCAGTTCGCCCCTCAGGGTGAGGTAGGTGTCCGGCGGTCGCGTGATCAAAGAGAAGTTGAGTCCATCCGAGAGGACCCAGAGGTTGAGTGATCGGCCGGGAACGGGATGACCTTGAATGGCAGCCCTCGAGAGACTCGCGATCATCTTCGACGGTACGCCCGAGATCGCCGGAGCAGCACCCTTCCGGGTGGGCGGCCCGGTCTGTCGCCCCTGTCGGCGCCGCGGAGTACCGTCCCTGTCGTCGAGAGGGGGCCGGGGGATGGACGACTACCAGGGGTACGACGCGGTGGGTCTGGCCGCGCTGGTGCGAGACAAGCGGGCGAGCGCCGACGAGCTGTTGGCGGCCGCCCGCGGGCGAGCGGCGGAGGTCAACGGCCATATCAACGCCATCGTGGTCGACGTCGAGCCACCGGTCACCAACGGCGACGGGCCCTTCGCCGGCGTGCCGTTCCTGCTCAAGGACCTCGGCCAGGACCTGGCCGGCTATCCCACGAGCGGCGGTTCGCGATCGTTGGCCACGACGCCGGTGCCCGAGACCGCGACCGTGGTGCAGCGCTGGCTCGAGGCCGGACTGGTGGTGTTCGGAAAGACCAACACCCCGGAGTTCGGGGCGAAGGGCATCACCGAGTCGCATCTGTTCGGGCCGGCCCGCAACCCGTGGAACCTCGACCACACGCCGGGCGGCAGCTCGGGTGGAGCCGCGGCGGCTGTCGCGGCCGGGATCGTCCCGTGCGCGGCCGCCAGTGACGGCGGCGGATCGATCCGGATCCCTGCCTCGGCGTGCGGACTGTTCGGCCTCAAGCCATCGCGCGGGCTGGTGCCATCCGGGCCGTTGGTCCAGGAGGGCCTGGGCGGGACCGCGACCCACGGCGTCGTCTCCCGCACTGTGCGAGACACGGCAGCGATGCTCGACGTCCTCGTCGGGCCGTCCCCCGACGCGCCCTACCTCGCGGCGCTGCCCTCCACGCCGTACGCCGACGAGGTCGGCCAAGACCCAGGCACGCTGCGGATCGGTCTGTGCACGACGAGCTCGATCAACCCCACGCCGCACCCCGAGGCAGTCGCGGCGGCCACTCGCGCGGGTCAGCTCCTCGAGTCACTCGGCCACGAAGTGGAGGAGCTCAGCCGGCAGCCCTTCGACGACGCTGCCCTGGCCCGTGACTTCCTCACGACCTGGTTCGCCTATGCGGCCGACTCCGTGGCGGAGGCCAGGGCGTTCAGCGGCGCGGGCGACAGCGGTTTCGAGCCGGACACCCTGGTGATGGCCGCTCTCGGCCGGGCCACCAAGCCGGTGACGTTGGTGCGCGCGATCGAGGACCGGCAGCTGCACGTCCGCCGATTGGCCGAGTTCCACGCCTCCTACGACCTGCTGCTCACACCCACTACGGCGATGCCTCCGCCGCGGATCGGCGCTCTGGACCTGCCTCCCGCGATGCAACGGGCCCAGCAGGGGCTGGTGCGGGCCCGCGGGGCCGGACTCTTGCGATTCACCCCCGTGGTCGAGCAGCTGATCAGCAAGAACCTCGGCTGGGTGCCTTACACCCAGCTGGCCAACCTCACCGGCCGTCCCGCGATCAGCGTGCCGCTGCACTGGACCGCCGACGGGCTTCCGATCGGTGCTCAGCTGGTCGGCGCGCTCGGCACCGAGGGTCTGTTGCTCCGGGTCGCCGCCCAGCTGGAGGAGGCCCAGCCGTGGGCCGACCGGCGGCCCGCGCTGTAGCAGGGTCGCCTCCGAATCAGTCCTCGTCGGGCGTGGCGAAGGCGACCAGGTCGTCGCTGGCCGGCACCCAGTAGTAGGCGCCCGTCAGCGGCGTAGCGAACCGGGTCAGCCCGTCCCGCGGGCCGTCGATCCCCGCCATCCGCTCCAGCATCACGTGCAGGGGTGCGCGGCTCGACGCGAAGCCGACGAAGACCGTGCCGTGCGCGGTAGCCGTGCCGTAAGCGGTGTTGCGGCGCAGGATGTGGCCGGTGTCGTCCTGATCGGTGCGGGCCACATGGGACGACTCCGGACGCGGATCGAGCTCGATGCTCCCGGCCTTGGTCCGGCCTATCGCCGCCTCCTGCTCGGCGTCGGTGAGCTCCAGCCACGCCGGATCGTGCACCCACTGCTGCAGCAGCAGGACCGAGCCGCCGGCACCGGGCGACCCGTCGGGGACCAGGGCGTACGACGGAGCGCTGGCCAGCGTGGGGTTCTCGCTGCCGTCCTCGAACCCGGTCAGGTCCCGGTCGCGGTGGTAGGCCCAACCCCGCAGTTCGCTGGCCGGGGTAACGAGACCGCGCAGCCTCCGGAGGGCGTCCAGCACCGCGTCGAAGACCACGTCGTAGGAGCCCGCGGCGAACCAGAGTGCCGCGTCGTGCTGGGTCGCCGGGATGGTGAACCCGTCCGGTCCGACCAAATCCGCCGTGAAGCCGGTGAGGCCCTCGGGAAGTGACCCGGCCCTGACGTCCGCCCACAGCTCGGGCCGGACCCCGACGACCAAGTTGGTCGCGCCCATCGTGGTCTCCCGCTCCGCCAGATCGGCCAGCACTGTCACCACCGAGGCCACGTCGGCGTCCGGGGTGAGGTCGAGCTCGACGTACCCGTGTGCAGTGGTGCCGACGGCGAAGATGCCCGGCTGGGGGAGCGCCATGACGTGGAGGTTAGAACAGGGTGCGCTGCGTGGACACTGCGCGGGCTTGGTTGGATGGCTTCGTGAATGCACCAGCCCAACCCGGCACTCAACCCGTCAGCCTGCCCGGCGACCTGTCCGGCGACTTCACCGGCGAGTTCGTCCGTCATCTCGGCATCCGGATCACCGAGGTGACCGGCGACCGGATCGTCGCCGAATGGGAAGCGGCGGCCAAGCATCACCAGCCGTACGGCATCGTCCACGGTGGCGTGCACTGCTCGGTGGTCGAGACGCTCGCGAGCGTCGGCGCCGCCACCTGGCTCGGGGAGAAGGGCCAGGTCGTGGGGGTCAACAACAACACCGACTTCTACCGCGCGGTCCGCGAGGGCGGACTCACCTCAACCGCGACGCCCGTCCACCGGGGGCGGCTCCAGCAGGTGTGGGCCGTGGAGACCGTGGACAGCGAGGGCCGAGTGGTGGCTCGCGGCCAGGTGCGGCTGCAGAACCTCTACCCGCAGGGCTGACTGTCCGGGGCTCAGCCCATGGTCTTCTGGCCGTCGATCGCCTCGCGGATGATGTCCGCGTGGCCGGCGTGCTGGCAGGTCTCGGCGATCATGTGCAAGAACACCCGCCGGGCCGACCACGACGCCCCGGACTCGAACCACGGCGCCTCGGGCAGCGGCTGGCGGGCATCGAGGTCGACCGAGCCGACCAGGGCGTCCGTGGCGGCCGCGACCGCGTCGTACGCCGCCACCAGGCCGTCGAGCGTCTCGTCCTCGGTCATCCGGAAGCCATCGGCGTACGCCGCCACCTCCGGCGGCGGGTTGCTCCAGTCGATGCTCGACCAGTCGAGCGCGTCGGGAGCCGGGCCCTCCTGCACGAACCGCGCCCACTCCTGTTCGGTCGCGGCCACATGCTTGACCAGCCCACCCAGAGTGAGCTCGCTGGTCGTCGAGCGCGTCCGCGCCTGCTCGTCGGTCAACCCCCGCAGGGTCACCCGGAACAGTTCGCGGTGCTTCTGGAGCGTCTCGACGAGGTCGGCGCGCTCGCCGGAAAGCTGGTCGGAGTTCAGCTGCTGAGTCTCGGTCGTGGTCATGCGCTCACGCTAGGAGTGGTAGCGGTCAGTTCCTGACCGCAATGGTCACGGGTTGGGTTGAGTCTGGGTCTGC